>JAHWJM010000168.1 GCA_019348435.1 Actinomycetota bacterium | reverse complement strand
CGATGGTGTTCGTCACGCCCGTCTCGTGCGCGATGATCTGCTGCGTGCGCAGCGCGATCCGCGCCGCCTCCTCGGTCGGCAGCGCGAGCGCCTCGTCGTAGGAGTTCGTGTGCAGCGACTGGGTGCCGCCGAGCACGCCGGCGAGCGCCTCGATGGCCGTGCGCACGATGTTGTTCAGCGGCTGCTGGGCGGTCAGCGAGACTCCCGCCGTCTGCGTGTGGAAGCGCATCCGCCAGGAGCGCGGGTCCTGTGCGCCGAAGCGCTCGCGCAGCTCGCGCGCCCAGATGCGCCGCGCGGCCCGGTACTTGGCGATCTCCTCGAAGAAGTCGACCTGCGCGTTGAAGAAGAAGCTCAGGCGCGGCGCGAAGTCATCGACGTGCAGGCCGCGCTCGATCGCCTGCTCGACGTACGTCAGCCCGTCCTTGATCGTGAAGGCGAGCTCCTGGGCCGCCGTCGATCCGGCCTCGCGGATGTGGTAGCCCGACACGCTGATCGGATGCCAGCCCGGCATCTGCGCCGTGCACCACTCGATCATGTCGCCGCACAGGCGCATCGCCGGATCGACCGGGAAGCACCACTCCTTCTGGGCGATGTACTCCTTGAGGATGTCCGCCTGGATCGTCCCGCGCAGGCGCTGGGGCGGGATCCCGCGCGCCTCGGCCGCCGCGACGTAGAAGGCGAGCATCACGGCCGCCGGCGCGTTGATCGTCATCGAGACGGAGATCGCGCCGACGTCGATGCCGTCAAACAGCGTCTGCATGTCATCGACGGTGTCGACGGCGACGCCCTCGCGGCCGACCTCTCCGAAGCTGAGCGGATGGTCGGAGTCGTAGCCCATGAGGCTCGGCATGTCGAAGGCGGTGCTGAGGCCGTCCTGACCGCGGCCGAGCAGGTAGCGGAAGCGCTCGTTGGTCTCCTCGGCCGTGCCGAAGCCGGCGAACTGCCGCATCGTCCACAGCCGCCCGCGGTACATCGACGGGTACACGCCGCGGGTGTACGGATACACGCCGGGGAAGCCGGGATCGTCCGGCGCGTCGGCAGCGGTGTAGAGCGGCTTGACGGGCGTGCCGCTCAGCGTCGTGAACGGCACGTCGCGCTCGGGCGCCAAGCCATACGCGGCGCGCCACTCGTCGTGCGTCGTCGGGGGATGGTGCGTCGTCGCCATGGTGATCCGTAGCCAGATAGTCGGAAGGCCACGCTTCTTGGCAAAGCGTAGCCGATCGCGATTGGACACATCGTCGGATCCGGCGTCAGTCGACGGCGACGAGCGCGAGCATCACGGCGTACAGCAGTGCAATGACGATGCCCTCCACCCCGACGCCGAGCACCGCCCGGCGCTGCCGCGCGAGGAGGCCGAGCAACAGCACCCCCGTCATCGCGATCGTCACCGTGATCACGATGAGCTGCTGGTCGCCGATCGCGTGGTACAGCGAGCCCGGCCGATAGGTCACGTCGGTGACCGACAGGGCGAGCACGTCGAACGAGTTGCCGCCGACGATGCCGCCGACCGCCAGCGTGAGCGCGCCGCGCCGCACGGCGGCGACCGTCGTGACGAGCTCGGGAAGCGATGTCGCCGTCGCGGTGAAGAGGGCTCCCACGACCGTCGCCGAGAGGACCGTGTCGGAGGCGATCGTCGCGCCGGAGCGCGCCAGCGCCCAGCCCGCGACGGCCGTGATCGCGGACAGCACGGCCACCTCGGTCCACGCGCGCGCAAGCGATCCGATGTCGGCGGCCAGCTCCTCGTCGGGCACGTCCTCGCGCGTCGCCGAGCTCTGCCTGGCCTCCCACCACGGGTGCTCGCGCACGGCGTGCACCGTCCGCAGGCCCACGAGGTAGCCGGCGATCAGCACGACGGACACCGGGTGGACCTCGAGGATCGTCACGTCCGGCCCGAGCGACGCGGTCAACGCGAATCCGAGCAGCACGACGAGCGTCGCCGCCGAGACGAGGTTGGGCAGCGATGCCGCCGCATGCTCGAGGTTCGACCGCCGGTAGAAGAGGTCGGCGAAGACGAGGAACGTCGTCTGCACCGCGATTCCCCCGACGGTGTTGCTGACGGCGAGCTCGGGCAGCTCGTCGAGCGTCGCGGTGATCGACAGCACCAGCCCCGACAGCGACGTGATCGCGCCGAGCAGGGCCATCCCGAAGAACGCCTCTCCGAGCCCCGTGCGGTCGGCGAGACCGTCGATCAGGCGCACGAGCCGAACGCCGGCCGCGCCGATCACGACGGCGCCGACGACGAAGACGACGATGCTGACCGGAAGCGACCACGTGGCTGCCATCTAGCGCCGCTGCTACCCGCACCGGCGGGATTCCGAAATCGCTCAAAGGGCGGCTGCTGCCCCCTCTGCCGGCGGCGCTCGCACTTGTCCGCCGCCTGACACATCCGAGGTGGGGCTGCGCACGGGTGTGGGAATCTGCAAGGGGTGAGGCATGCCGCAGCCAATCTCCGCGCTCGCTGACCGCCCGTCGGCCCTGGATCCCGAAGGGACCGGCGCCGAGCGGATCGCGGATCTGTGGTGGGTCATGCTCGCCGCCGGCACCGTCGTGTGGGTCGTCGTCGTCGTCGCGACGCTCGCGGCGGTGCGACGCCGCGGCGACGGCGACGCCCGTGGTGCGCGCGGCGCGTTGCTCGTCGGTGGCATCGCGCTGCCCGCCGTCGTCATCACGGCGCTGTTCGTCCTCACCGCGCGCCCTGACGGGCCGCTGTTCGCGATGAGCGGCCGCGCCGAGTTCACGATCGACCTGATCGGCCACCAGTGGTGGTGGTCGATCCGCTACCCCGAGCAGAACGTCTCCACCGCGAACGAGCTGATCATCCCGGTCGGCACGCCGGTGCGGATCGAGCTGCGCTCGGCGGACGTCCTGCACAGCTTCTGGGTGCCGCAGCTCAACGGCAAGCTCGACGTGCTCCCCGGGAAGGTCAACTCGATGACGCTCGAGGCGAACGAGCCGGGGATCTACCGCGGCGAGTGCGCGGAGTTCTGCGGCGTGCAGCACGCGAAGATGCAGCTGCTCGTCATCGCGGCGCCGCCCGAGGAGTTCGAGGCCCGGCTTGCGCGGCTGCGCGAGCCGGCCCGCGAGCCGCAGCTGCCGAGCGTCGCGGGCGCGAGACGTTCATGAGCGTCGGCTGCGCCGCCTGCCACACGATCCCGGGCACCGACGCCGACGGCGTCGTCGGGCCGGACCTGACGCACATCGGCAGGCGGCTGACGCTGGGAGCGGCGACGATCCCCAACACGCGCGGGCATCTGGGCGGGTGGGTCGTCAACTCGCAGACGATCAAGCCCGGCAACAAGATGCCGCCGCAGAAGATCGCGGCCGAGGAGCTGCCGGCGCTGCTGACCTACCTCGAGAGCCTCGAGTAGCACGGTGGAGTCGGCAGCCATCGCCGGCCGTTCGGTTGGCGCGATGCTGCAGCGGGCGTGGGGAACCGCGCCCGGCCTCGGCGGGCAGCTGAGTGCCGTCAACCACAAGCAGATCGGAGCACGCTTCGTCGCCACCGGCTTCGCCTTCCTGCTCGTCGGCGGCGTGCTCGCGCTGCTGATCCGCACCCAGCTCGCCCAGCCCGGCAACGACGTCCTCGGACCGGAGGCCTACAACCAGGTCTTCACGATGCACGGCACGACGATGATGTTCCTCTTCGTCCTGCCGATCGTCGAGGGCTTCGCGATGTACCTGCTGCCGCTCATGCTCGGCACCCGCGACCTGCCCTTCCCGCGCCTGAACGCCTTCGGCTACTGGTGCCTGCTCTTCGGTGGCCTGTTCCTCTACTCGAGCTGGCTGTTCGACCTGGCCCCCGACGGCGGCTGGTTCGCCTACCCCCCGCTCACCGGGATCGAGTTCTCGCCGGGCAGCCGCATCGACTTCTGGCTGCTCGGCGTCACGTTCGTCGAGATCGCGACGATCCTCGGCGCGATCGAGCTCATCGTGCTGATCCTGCGCCAGCGCGCTCCCGGCATGGCGATCAGCCGGATGCCGATCTTCGCGTGGTCGATCCTCGTGACGGCGTTCCTGATCGTCCTGGCGTTCCCGCCGCTCGTCGCGGCGAGCATCATGCTCGAGCTCGACCGGCTCGTCGGCGCGCAGTTCTTCGACCCCGAAGCCGGCGGCGACCCGCTGCTGTGGCAGCACCTGTTCTGGATCTTCGGCCACCCCGAGGTCTACGTCATGTTCCTGCCGGCAGCCGGCGTCGTGTCGATGATCGTGCCGACGTTCTCGCGCCGGCCGCTGGTCGGCTACGGGTTCGTCGTCGGGGCGACCGTCGCGGTCGGCTTCTTGAGCATGGGCCTGTGGGTGCACCACATGTTCGCCACCGGACTGCCGTTCCTGGCGATGGGCTTCTTCGCGGCGGCGAGCATGTTGATCACGATCCCCAACGGCGTCCAGGTCGTCGCCTGGATCGCGACGCTGTGGCGCGGGCAGGTGACGGCAGGCGTCCCGCTGCTCTTCGTGCTCGGGTTCATCGCGATCTTCGTGATCGGCGGGATCACCGGCGTGATGACGGCCTCTGTGCCCTTCGATCTCCAGGTACACGACTCGTACTTCATCGTCGCCCACCTGCATTACGTGCTGATCGGAGGCGTCGCCTTCCCGATCTTCGCCGGCGTCTACTACTGGTTCCCCAAGATGACCGGACGGCTGCTCGACGAGGGACTCGGCCGGTGGAACTTCTGGCTGTTGTTCGTCGGGGTGAACGTGGCATTTTTCCCGATGCACCAAGTCGGATTGATGGGGATGCCGCGGCGCGTCTACACCTACCGCGACGACGTCGGCTGGGGCCTGTGGAACCTCGTCTCGACGCTCGGCTCGTACCTGCTCGCGCTCGGGATCGTGCTGTTCGTCGTCAACGTCGCGCTCAGCCTGCGGCGCGGCAGGCAGGCCGGCGACAACCCGTGGGGGGCCGGCACGCTGGAGTGGGCGACGACGTCGCCGCCGCCGCCCTACAACATCGCGTCGATCCCGCAGGTGGCGAGCCGCGAGCCGTTGTGGGAGCGCGCCGGCGAGCTGCCGGCCGACCCATCGCGGCCGGCGCCTGCGGCGAGCCGGCTGCTCGCGGGCGACCCCGGCGGGGAGCGCGAGGTCGTTCGCACGAGCGTGCTCGACGCGCGCCCGGAGGCGGTCGTGCGGCTCACGTCGGCGTCGTATGCGCCGCTCGTGGCGGCGGCCGGGCTGATCCCGTTCTTCGCCGGGCTGCTGACGAAGATGCCCGCGCTGTCGGTCGCCGGCGCGGCGATCACGGTCGCCGCGTTCCTGCGGTGGGGGTGGTCCGGCGGCCAGAAGCAGGCGCCGCGGGCCGCGAGCGGCGAGCACCGCCACGCGGGCCTGCCGGTCGATCCCGTCGGCGGCGCGACGATCGGCGCGCTCGGGATCCTCCTCGGCGTCACGGTCCTGGCGTCATTTCAGCTGTCGCTCGTGTCGTCGTACTCCTACCTGCGCTACCAGGTCGCAGACTGGCCGCCCGACGGCCTTCCGATCCCCGGCCTCGGCGGCGCCGCGATCGCCGCCGCGCTGCTCGTCGTGAGCACGCTGCCGGCCGCCGTCGCGGCGCGCACGCGCCGCCCATCGCTGCTGCGCGTCTCGGTGCTCGCCGTCCTGGCCCTCGGCATCGCCGCAAGCGACCTCGCACCGTCGGCGGTGCCGGTCGACCGCATCGCGCGGCTCGGCCCGGTCCCGGTCTCCATCGGCACCCCGACCGCGACCCGGCTCGCCGAGCGCCGCCCGGACGCATCGGACGCCGCGCGCGGGTCGCCTTGCGTGATGTATCCCGACTGCCGCCCGGGGCTGGGCATGCCCGCAGCTTCCGCGCACGCGGCGATCGAGCTGCCACGGCCGCCGATGTCGACGCTCAAGTGAGCGGCCTCGCGCGCCGGTCGGCCACGGCGAGCCCCGCGGGCGTCAGCCGGACGGAGGTCGCCTACCATCCGAGCGGTCGGCACGCCCCGATAGCTCAGCTGGATAGAGC
>JAHWJM010000167.1 GCA_019348435.1 Actinomycetota bacterium | reverse complement strand
GCACGAAGGCCGCGTTCTCCATGAACGGCTCGCGCGAGACGTTCCAGGCGACCGCCGCCGACGGGAAGGAGCCCCAGCGCCGGTTCTGGCCGAACCGCGACGAGCCGTCGGAGCGCATTGTGGCCGTCAGCACGTACCGGTCCAGCAGCGTGTAGTTCACGCGGCCCAGCACCGAGGCGAGCGACCAGCCTTCCTCCTCAACGCCGTTGTTGGGAACCGAGACGATGTTCGCGGCGTTCAGCGTGCGGATGTCGTCGTCGGGGAACTGCGACCCCGACGTCGTCGACTACAAGATCCCCGGCAACGACGACGCGATTCGCAGCATCCAGGTCCTCACGCGCGTCATCGCCGACGCCGTCGCCGAGGGCCTGATGGCCCGTGCCGGTGCCAACGCCAGCGCGGACAGCAAGCCCGAGGCGGCTGCTGATGCGTCTGCCGACGAGCCGCCGAAGCCCAAGCCCGCGCGCCGGCGTGCGCCCGCCAAGAAGAAGCCTGTGGCGAACGACGATCCCGTGACGCCGGGAGCCGCCGACGAGTCACCGGCGCCGAAGGCGACCACCCGCCGCCGTGCTCCCGCCAAGCGGGCCGCGGCAGCGAAGAAGAAGACGCCCGCCGCGGACGCCGGCGACGCGGTGACGCCGCAGGATCCGCTCGGCGACGGCGTCGAGTCCGCCGCCTGACCTCGATTCGGCTCGGCGTCCAGGACGCGGTGCGGACCGTCGTCAGGCTGCCCTCCCGGGTGCACGATGCCGCGACAGCGCGGATTGTGTTCTGATTCCGGCGAGATGGGGAAAGGTCGTGTTGAGAGCGGGAAAGGACGTGTGCAGAGCGATGTCTGAACTTCGACAGAACGCCGAACGCCTCGTGGCCGAAGGCAAGGGGATCCTTGCCGCGGACGAGAGCAACGGCACGATGAACAAGCGCCTGGAGGCCGCCGGCGTGGAGCCGAGCGAGGAGAATCGCCGCGCGTTGCGCGAGCTGCTCTTCACGACGGAGGGCGCGGCCGAGCACATCAGCGGCGTGATCCTCTACGACGAGACGTTTCACCAGAGTACGGCCGACGGGACGCCGTTTCCGCGCCTGCTCGAGGACCAGGGCGTCGTCCCCGGCATCAAGGTCGACACCGGGGCAAAGCCGCTGCCCGGCTCGGAGGACGAGAAGATCACGGAGGGTCTCGACGGCCTGCGTGAGCGTCTCGCCGAGTATTACGAGGGCGGCGCGCGCTTCGCGAAGTGGCGTGCGGTCATCACGATCGACGAGCACCTTCCCAGCCCCTACTGCGTGCATGTCAACGCGCACGCGCTCGCGCGCTACGCCGCGCTGTGCCAGGAGGCGCAGATCGTGCCGATCGTCGAGCCGGAGGTCCTGATGGACGGCGGCCACACGATCGATCGCTCCGAGGAGGTCACCGGCGACGTGCTGTCGGCGGTCTTCGCCGAGCTGCGAGCCCAGCACGTGCAGTTCGAGGGCATGCTGCTGAAGCCCAACATGGTGCTCGCCGGCTACGAGTGCTCCGAGCAGCCCGACGACGACGAGGTCGCCGAGCGCACGCTGCGCTGCCTGCGCCGCCACGTGCCGGCGGCGGTCCCCGGGATCGTCTTCTTGTCCGGCGGTCAGAGCGACGAGGACGCGACGACCCGGCTCAACGTCATGAACCAGATGGGTCCCCAGCCGTGGGAGATCAGCTTCTCCTACGGGCGCGGCCTGCAGGCCGCGGCGCTGACGACCTGGCACGGGGAGGACGAGAAGGTTCCCGAGGCCCAGAAGCAGTATCGCCACCGCGCCCGCTGCACCGGCGCCGCGCGGCGCGGCGAGTACACCGAGGCGATGGAGCGCGAGCTCGCGACGGCGTGAGTCGAGGCTCCCGCGTGGCGCTGGTGAACGGCCGCCCCCGCGCTCGTAGTCTGTCGACCATCAGCTAGCTCTCCGCGAGGAGGTGGATCTCGCCGGCGTCGAGGGCGTGCGGTGCGTCGCCTCCTGCGCGAGCGACGAGTAGCCGTCCCGCATCGTCGATCCCGCAGGCGACGCCCTCGCCGTCCGCCCAGCGCACGCGTCGACCGTGGAGGGCGTCGCGCGCGCGCAGCGCGTCGAGGATCTGCGGGGTCGGCTGCGCGAGGCGGTGCTCGAGCGCGCGCAGGAGCGACGCCAGCGTGGGCTCGATCGCCGCGGGCTCGAGGCCCAGCGTCGCGGCGCGGTCGTGCAGCTCGGGCGGCAGGTCCTGGACGCGAACCGCCACGTTGATGCCGATGCCGAGCACCGCCCAGCCCTCCTGGCTGCGGCCCTCGCCGAGCACGCCGGCGAGCTTACGGCCGCCGAGCAGGACGTCGTTGGGCCACTTGATCGTGATGTCGCCCCCAGCCGGCCCGGCGACATCGGCGACGGCAAGCGCCCCGACGATCGGCACGAGTGGCGGCCACTCGCGCAGGACGAGCGACATGAGCAGCGCGCGCCCGGCCGGGGCGGTCCACGCGCGTCCCTGGCGTCCGCGCCCGGCACGTTGCTCGGCGGCGGTGACGAGCGTCCCGTGCGGTGCTCCTGCGGCCGCGAGCGCGCGGGCGACGAGGCTCGTCGAGTCGGTGACGCGGTGGTGCAACCGCGGCAGGCCGAGCCGCCGGCTCACGACGCTCCGGCGCGGATCAGGACCTCGTCGTCGCGCGCGAGGTCGAGCGCCGCGAGCGCCGAGCCGCGGTTGACCGCGAGCGACAGCACGCGGTAGCCGTCCTCGTAGAGCAGCAGCTCGCCGGGGGGAACGTCGGCGAACGTCGTCGCGTAGCGCGCGGAGCGCCCACCGACGGTGAGCGCTGCGCCCAGCCGCAGGCCCGCCGCCGCGAGATCCTCGGGCGCGGCGTCGAGCACGGCGTTGCCGTAGCGGTCGGCGTGCAGGACGTGGGCGGCGATCCCCTCCGCCGTGACGCGCGCACGCGACAGCTCCAGCCGCACGAGCGCCGCTGGGTCGAGCGGCTCGCCGACTTGTGCGAGCGCCGTTCCGGCGGCGAGATGCGCGGCCACCGGCGCGAAGATGTCGCGGCCGTGAAACGACGCCGAGACGGGCTCCAGGCGCAGTGGCGAACGACCGATGTCGGCGGCCTCGGCGACTCCGCCGAAGCGCTGCGCGGCGAGCCAGAGCAGACCGTTGTCGGGGCCGACGAGCAGGCGCTCGCCGTCGGCGCAGCGCAGCGCCACCGCGCGGCGGCGCGACCCGACCCCGGGATCGACGACCGCCACGTGCACGCCGGCCGGCAGGTACGGCAGCGCGCGTCGCAGCACGAGCGCGCCGGCGCGGACGTCGTGGCGCTCGATCCCGTGGGTGACGTCGATGACCCGGACGCCCGGGGCGATCTGCGCGATCACGCCGTGGCATACGCCGACGAAGTCGTCGTCGAGGCCGTAGTCGCTGAGGAACGTCACGACCGTCATGGGCCGATCGAGTGTATGGCTCGGCGACCGGGTATCCGAAGCGCCATGCGACCCGCATCTCATGCCGAGACGCCATCCGTCGCCGAAGTGGTGCGCCGCGCCGCGGCCATCTGCGACCCCGACGGCGCCGACGATCTCGTGACCGACTTCCTGCTCGCCTACGAGGACAGCGACGAGCCGGTCAGCTCGCTCGAGGGGCGCGACCGCGAGTTCTTCGAGACGGCCGAGCGCGTGCAGGGCTCGATGCCCGGCGCCGGCGTGCAGATGGCCGCCGCCGTGGCGACATATCTCGCGTTTCGCCGCGACGAGCTCGGCGACGACGACGACGACCTGCTGCGCCTCGCCGCGCGGGCCGAGTTCGGCGACAACCCACCCGACGAGATCACGAGCTGGCTGCAGGACGCGGGGGTGGCGGTGTGAGGCCCGACGAGCGCGAGCCACCCGCGCCGAGCGGACTTCCGGAGGAGGGGCAGGACGAGGACACGCCGCTCGGGGTGCCGCCCGATCAGGAGGAGCCCGACCGCGAGCTGCCCGGCTTCCCGGAGGGCGACATCGACACGGCGGGCTGATACAGCCGGATAGCCTGCTCGAGATGAGCAGCGATCCGCCGATGACCGCCGCGCAATGGGACGCGCGCTACCGGGCCGAGCCCGACCTGTGGACGAAGGAGCCCAACGCCCGGCTTGCGCAGTTCGCGGGCGAGCTTGCGCCGGGCCGCGCGCTCGACGTCGGCGCCGGCGACGGGCGCAACGCGATCTGGCTGGCGACGCAGGGCTGGGCCGTCACCGCAATCGACCTCTCGACGGTCGCGCTGCAGCGGGCCGCTGAGCGCGCCGCGGCCCGCGGCGTGCAGCTTGAGTGCATCGTCGCCGACTGGCACGAGCGCGACTTCGGCGAATCGGCGTTCGAGCTCGTCGTCGTGAGCTTCATGCACCCGCGGCCCGACGAGCGCGAGGCGCTGTTCGAGCGTGTGGCGCGTGCGCTCGTGCCGGGCGGACACGTGTTCACCGTCGGCGTCATCCTCGCCGACCACGGCCGCCGCGGCCCGCCCGATGCTGAGCGCCTGTACACGCGAGAACGCGTGCAACACGCGCTGCGCGGCTTCAACTGCTGCGCTGCGAGGAGCACGCCTATGAGCAGGAGCACAGCTCCGGGCGCCGGGAGGTCACCGACGTCGTGGCGGTCGGCCGGCGGCGGTAGCCGCGCACATGTCGCGCGATGCGGACCACTGACGATGCGTGGCATAGCGCACGGCGGGACGGGGCCGGCACTCGCTCACCGGAGGGTTGCCTCAAGACGATGAGCCGCGAGCGCCGACGTGGCGCAGCGCGATGAAGGCGACGTCGTCGCGCAGCGCGCGATCGGTCCGTCGCATCGAGTCCAGCAGCGCGCCCACGAGATCTGTCGCGGAGGCGTGCGGGACTTCCGCCAGCACATCGCTGATGCGTTGCTCATCGACCGGCACCCCATCCGTCACGGCATCGAGGATCCCGTCGCTGTAGACGACAAGCGCGTCGCCGACGTCAAAACGCAGCTCACACGTCTGAAACACCGGCTCGTCGACGGCGCCAAGGATCGGTCCCCGCGCCGGTGTGGTCTCGACGCTGCCGTCTGCGCGGATGACCAAAGGCGGTGGGTGCCCGCCAACGGCGAGCGTGATCGACGCGGTTGCGCCGCTCATGTCGATCTCGCCGTAGACCGTCGTGCAGGTCTGGATCGGGTCGGTGTTCTGCATCAAGAGGGCGGCGTTGAGATCCATGAGGATCGCGTCGGGGGTCTCGTGCAGCATCGCCGCGGTGCGCATGGTGTAACGGGCCAGCGAGGTGACGGCGGCTGCCTCGGGCCCCTTGCCACAGACGTCACCCAAAAAGAATCCCGATCGTCCAATCGTGAGTGGGAAGAGGTCGTAGAAGTCACCGCCGACGTCCTCCGGCGCAGCGGGCTCGTAGTGCACCGCGACATCGATTCCTGCGATGTGCGGCAGGCTGGGCGGAGACAGGCTCTGTTGCAGCGTGCGCGCGAGTTGTTCGGCGCGTTGTTGATGGCGCACGGCCTGATCGATCCGCGCGTCCTGGACTCGCATCTCGGCGGCGAGCGCTTCGCGGTCGCTGAGCGCGTTGAGGCGCTCTTGGGCGGCCTGCTCGCGGTCGCGTGCCGCGGCGCGGCGATCGTCGGCGGCCAGCTCGCGGTACTCAGCGGCCTGTGCACGGCGCTCCGCCGCGCGCCGGCGCTGCCCAGCGGCACGGATGATCGCGTCGGCACCGCGGTGCTCGCGCGCGTCCTCCTGCCGTTCCATCGTGGCCTCGAGCTCGGCCATCACGACAGTGCGCGCGGCGGCGGCCTCGTCGCGGTGCTGCGCGGCGAGGTCGCGGCTGGTCGCGATCGCGTCGCGCTGATCGGCCGCGCTGAGGCGCGCCCCCGCGGTCTCGTCGCGTTCGCGGGCGCTCTGCTCGCGGTCGTGGGTCGTGCGCTCGCGCGCGTTCCGGCTGTGCTCGTGCGCGTACGGGTCGGTGCCGAGGGCGAGGTCGCGGTCGCTGGCGGCCTGATCGTGATCGGCA
>JAHWJM010000166.1 GCA_019348435.1 Actinomycetota bacterium | reverse complement strand
AGTACGCCGGCGTCGCGAACGCCGTGGCCGCCTTCGAGCCGGTGACGATGGTCTGCGCCGATCCCGCGGACGCGGCCGAGGCGCGCGCGGCCTGCGCGGGCGCCGTCGACGTCGTCGAGCTCGCGATCGACGACTCGTGGCTGCGCGACTCCGGGCCGGTCTTCACGCTCGACGACGTCTCCGGCGAGCGCGCGGCGGTGCAGTTCGGCTTCAACGCCTGGGGTGGGAGGTTCGTCGGGTGGGACGCGGACGCGACCCTCGCGACGCGGCTCACGTCAGCCGCTCTCCTCGGAAGGCAGCGTAGCCCTCGCCGCTCACGACCTCGTGTGCTTCGTCCTCGGCCATCGCGGTCTCCTCTCGATCGAACCGTGCCCGGCAGATCGTAGGACCTCACGAGAGAGGCCCACCGGTGGGCGGGCCTCTCTCGTCAGAAGATGAGAATGAGCACGATGATGAGCAGAATCAGTCCACCGACGCCAATGTACATAGGTCTCCTTTGGTCAGTGCAGACCCCTCTACCCGACGGTGCTCGCGCGCAACCGAGAGCGGACGACCGTCAGTGGTCGGCGACGGTCCCGCCTTCGGGCGTGATCGGACGCTGCTCGGCATGCCAGCGCTGCATGCCGCCGGCCATCGAGTAGGCGTCGACGCCGACACCGCGAAATGCCTGCGCCGCCATCGCCGAGCGCGAGCCCGCCAGGCAGTAGAAGATCACCGGGCGGTCGGTGTCGACCTTGGCCGCGTTGGCGCCGAGCTCCTGGAGCTCGATGTGCAGCGCGCCGTCGATGCGACCGGCCTCCCACTCGTAGGGCTCGCGCACGTCGACGACCTGCGCGGACTCGTCGGCGAGTGCGGCCTGGGTCTGCTCGGGCGTGACCTCGAGGTTGTTGGAATCGAAGATGGAAACCATGGCGCGAGGGTACCGCTCGCGACTCAGCGCGCGGCGGGCGGGACCTCGCGCAGATCTGGCAGCGCGCGCGGGCGCATCCGCTGCCAGGTCGCCGCGGCAACGAGCAGCAGCAGGCCGAGCCCGATGAACGACCCGACGCGGTACAGCGACGTCAGCGCGGAGAGGTCGTAGAGGAAGACCTTGCCGACCGTCACGAGCAGCAGCGCAAGCGACCCGAGCCGCAGCGCCCGGTCGTCGCGCCGCAGTCCGGTCACGAGCGCGACCAGCCCGCTGATCGCCCAGAGCCCGCTCAGCAGCAACTGCGCGTCGTCGCCGGGCGCGAACGCAGTCACGAGCGCGACCGAAGCGAGGTACAGCAGCGTGATGGCGCCGGTCGCGCCGAGCGCCGCGTGGACGCGGGCGTGGGTGATGTACGTCCGGCCGAGCAGCCGCATGCCGAGGAGCGCGGCCGCCGCCGCGGCGCCGAGCGCGAGCGTGGCGCCAGGGAGATCGTCGACGCCGGTGACGAGCGACGCCGGTGTCGCCTCGAAGACCAGCGCGTGCGCGAGCGCGAGTGCCAGGTACGCGCCGCCACCGCAAGCCGCGACAGGATCACGATCGCGCCGGGCGATCGCGCCGAGCGCCACCGCCTCGGCGGCGAAGGCGGCGGCGAGCAGCGCGCCGCCGAGGGCCGCGGCCGTGAGGTATGCGGCGCCGATCAGCGCGACGACGTCGAGCACGATGCGCCAGTCGTGTCGCACCTCGTCGACGAAGCGGCCGGCGAGGAATGCCGCGACCGCCGTCGCGGCGATCGCGGCGTAGCCGCCGAAGGTGAACGCCGCGTCGCTCGCCAGCGCGTCGGGCGGCACCTGCGTCAGCGCCTGCATGGTCGTCAGCAGCAGGTGCCCGCCGAGGCCCAGGCCGAGCAGCAGTGCGTCGTGACCCTCGCCGGCCCTGTCGTCCGCCGCGAGGACCCGGCGCGCCAGCACCCCGAACGCGATCGTGGAGAGCGCGAAGGCGCCGGCGAGGATCGGTCCCTGGAGCATGAGCCCCGCGGTGACGTCCGCGAGCACGGTGCCGAGCAGGAGCGCGAGCATGCGCAGGTCGCGGTTGACGCGGGTCGCGCGGGTCGCGAGGCCGACGGCGATGTGGGCCGCCGCGAGAGCGCCGATCCACAGCCGTCCGGTGGTGGTGGAGCCTGCCTCGGCGAGGGCGTACCAGCCGCCCAGCGCGAGCGTCGTCGCGTTGGCCGTCAGCAGCAGCGCCGAGGCCAGGCGCAGCCGGCTGGCCGGCACGCGCAGTTCGAAGCCGATCGCGGCGGTGACGTTGAGCGCGCCGAAGAGGCAGAGCACGATCAGGATGGGTCCCGCGGAGGGCTGAGCGTCGGCAAGCCACCAGCCCCACTGCCCGAGCGTGATCGCGAAGACCGCCAGCGCCAGCCAGTTCCAGCGCTGCCAGACGAGGATGGTCGCTCCGGAGGCGGCCGCCAGCCACAGCAGCGCCAGCGTCAATCCCGTCGAGGGGGCGCCGGCCAGCACCGGGGCCAGCAGCGCGCCCACGATTCCCAATGCCCCGATGCCGCGCGAGCGCCAGCGGACGGCGAAGCACGTCGCGAGGGCGCCGGTCGCGAATGCGAGCGTCAGCGCGCCCGCGGCCGGCAGCACCTCATAGACCGGTCCGCCAACGGCGACGGTGATGAACAGCCCGGCGATGCCCGCCGAGAGCGCCGCGAGGGCGGCATCCGTGCGCCGGCGGTGCTCGTGCAGCCATGCGCCGGCCATGACCAGGCCGAGCGAGATCGCCCCGGCGACCAGCGTGCGCCCGGCGGGTCCGATCCAGCCGCGCGAGACGGCGATCGCCAGCAGGAACGCGATGCCCGCGATGACCGCCACGCCGCCGGTCCATGCGAGGACGCGGCCGCCGAGCAGCTCCTCGAGGTCGACGTGATCACGGCCTCGAGCGGTGGACGGCGCGGATTCGGGGAGCCGCCGGGGCGCCTCCGCCGCGGTCGCCGCCGAAGCCGCTCCCGCCGCCGGCGCGATCTGCGCCTCGACGGCCGCAAGGCGCATCTGGAGATCCGCGGCCTGCCGTTCAAGTGTCAGCACGCGCTCCTCGCTGATGCGGCCCATCTCGTCACCACCTTTGTCAACCACCGGTCAGCAGCGACGGTACACGCTTGTCAACCGGCGGTCAAGAGCCGCTACACTCAGTCGATGTCCGAGCGCGCGTACCGCCGCCTGCAGCGCGACGAGCGCCGTGAGCTGCTGCTCGCGCGGGCCACCGAGCTCTTCGCCCAGCACGGCTACGACGGGCTGTCGATGTCACAGCTCGCGCGCGAGGCGCAGATCTCGAAGGCGCTGCTGTACCACTACTTCCCGAGCAAGCGCCGGCTGTTCGAGGCGGCGCTCGAAGAGGGCGCCGCCGAGCTGCGGCAGCGCACCGAGCCCGACCCGGCGCGCCCGCCGGGCGAGCAGCTCGCGATGACGCTCGACGCGTTCCTGCAGTGGGTGCAGGAGCGCCCGGCCGCGTACGCCACCCTCCTTCAGAGCGGGTCTGGCGAGGTGCGCGAGATCATCACCGACGTGCGCGCGACCACCGCCGCACGGATCCTCTCGGGGCTCGGCGCCGACGGCAGACGCCCCGCGACGCGCGCTGCGGTGCACGGGTGGCTCGGCTTCCTCGACGGCGCGACCCTCGACTGGATCGCGCACGACGACCTCAGCCGCGAGGAGCTGCACGGCATGTTGCTGGGCGTCTTCGCGGGAGCGTTGATCGCCTCCGGCGCGAGCGGCGGCCTGCCGACGCAGAACCTGCCGGCCTGAGCGGACGCGGCCGCGGCCGCGTCGCGGACGCTCAGCTCGCGCGCGTCCAGTCCAGCGGCACGTCGTCACGCTTGCAGGCGACGACCGCGTTGTACTCCAGCGGCTCACCCGCGACCGAGACGCGATGGGTGTACGTGACGCGCGCCTGCTCCTCGAGCACGTCCTGTTCGAGCATCCGCGTGATGAAGGCGCCGAAGCTGCCGGCCTCGTTGTCCTCCATGAAGCGATCGCGCAGGTTGAAGGCCACCCAGCCGGGCGAGTCGAGCAGGTTGAAGGCCTCGGCGAACGCCGCCGGCGGGATGTCGCCGAAACCGAGCGCGGCGACGCAGGTCATCGCGTTGAAGTCGTGGGACTCGAGCTCGCGCCGGTCGTCGGGCTCGACGTCGGTGATGTCGAGCGCGAAATAGTCCTCGTAGAGGCCGGGGCGGTCGCGCATGGCGGCGTCGCGGGCCTCCGGCAGCAGGTCGAGCCCCACCATGGACTCGACTCCGACGTTGGCGAGCTGCTCGCCGACCATCCCGTTGCCGGCGCCGAAGTCGAGCGCCTTCAGGGTCGCCGGGTCGATATCGTCGGCAATCAGCTCGGCGGCGAGGAGCTGGCAGACGATCTCCGGCGAGTCGCACTCGAGCTTCTCGCAGAACAGCTGCTCGTAGAGCCCCGGGACGTTGAAGATGGATGCGTAATCGTGCAGCCGGATGCGCTGGCGCTCTCCGTCGCGCTCGATCTCACACCACTCCTCGTCCTGATCCAGTCCGCCGCCGGCCTGGCTGGGCGGGAGGTACAGATCGAATCGCTGCGTGTCGAGCGTGGCCATGGACGTCCTTCCATTGAGGGATACCTAAGGTAGTCCATGCCCGCCGCTTCGCGGGATCAAACACAGGCCGCCGGACGCGCGAAGACCGCGCCGCGGCATCAGCCGCATCGCTGCATCGATCACCGGCCAGGCGTGTGACGGCCGGCTACACGTAGGGATCGCGCTCGACCACGCGATCGCGCGTGACGCCGCGGTCGGCGCGCGCCATCAACATCAGCGAGACGGCCAGTCCGATGGCTCCGACGATCATCAGGATCACGCCCACCGTGGCAAGCTCGATGCCCGAGACGGTGGCGGTGACCGCGAACTTCAGGATCGCTCCGAGCGCGATGAGAAATATCGATGTGCCTATGCCCATACGACACGTCATGCCCTCCCGCCGAGCTTCGTAAGCCCCGCCCGTCCGCTTGTACCATCAATCGGGTGACGACGGCAACGACGGACGCCTATGCCATCCCGCCGGAACTGGGGGATCTGCGCGACATGATTCGCCAGCTCGCGCAGGAGAAGATCGCGCCGCGAGCCGCCGAGATCGACCGGACCGGGCAGTACCCGCGCGACGTCCGCGAGCTGCTCGCCGAGCACGACGTGCTCGGGCTGCCGTTCGAGGAGCAGTACGGCGGGACCGGCACCGGGACGCTCATGCTGCAGATGGCCGTCGAGCAGATCGCCGCGGCCTGCGCCTCGTCGGCGCTGATCCTCATGGTGCAGGAGCTCGGGACGCTGCCCATCCAGCTCTTCGGGACCGACGAGCAGAAGGAGCGCTTCCTGCCGCGCTGCGCCAGCGGCGAGTGGTCGCCGGCGTTCGCGCTCTCCGAGCCCGTCCGGTTCGAGGTCGTGCCTTGAAGGGTGCCGTCGTCGCGCTCGCGTGGGCGTGAGCGCTACGGGATGCGGAACTCGCCGCGCGCGTGGCGGCGCAGCCCCTCGGCCGGCGCCAGCCAGAGCCCCCCGGCCATCTCTCCGGGGTAGTGGCTAGCCTCCTGGCTCTCGGGCAGCTCGGCCAGGAAGAAATGGGTGTCGAAGCGGATCGGCAGCCCCTCCGGCGTGATCCAGTGCGAGAAGTAGACCAGGTCGTCGGGCGAGATCTGCGCCTGCTCCTCGGCCAACAGGTCGGCGAAGTCGGTGCGCTCGGCCAGCACCTCCTCGAGCTCGGCGGTGGAACGGCGCTCCAGCAGCATGTCCCAGTGGGTGCGGGCCGGCTTGCCCTTCTTCTCCTCGGGCGCAGTCGCGTCGCGCAGCTGCGCGGTGGCCCCGCACACGCGGCACTCCCACGAGAACGGGATCTCGGCCTCGGCGGCGAACGGCATGGCCGTCTCGTGGCCGTTGGCGCAGTCGTAGACCGTCCGCTGGCGGGGAGCGAACTCGGTGTGCCGGTCGCTCTCGTAGCTCACCGAGCCGAGGCGGGTGCCTCGCAGGACGCGGTCGCTCATGGGGTGCCTCCGGGGTCAGGACGTC
>JAHWJM010000165.1 GCA_019348435.1 Actinomycetota bacterium | reverse complement strand
GCTGCATCATCACGGGCAACGAGGATGGCGCCAAGCACTGCGCGATGAACATCCTCTACTCGCTACAGCACCTCGGCTACACGATCCCGCCGCAGGCCGACTCGGCGTGGCTGGGCGAGGCGGGTCCCGGCCCAAGCGATCTCGACGAGGGCTCGGGCGGGCCCGACAACGACTTCACCAACCGCAACACCGCATTTCTGACGTGGAACCTGCTGCACATCGCCCGGATGCTGAAGGACGGCGGCGGGATTCCCGCCCACGGCAACCAGCGCACGCAGTGGGACGCCGGCTGTCGTTCCGAGTATCCCAACCCAGAGCACCGGGTCTGACCCTCAGCCGGTTGTCGGGATGCGACGGCGCCGTCCGCCGTCCGACGTGCGGCGCGCCTGAGCGCCGTCTACTCCGCCTGGCGGCCGAGGATGACCGCGAAGCGCTCCACGCGCTTGCGCTCGTCGTCGGGCAGCGGTCCGTCGGATTCGACGAGCAGCGTCATCGGGCCGCGCTTGCGCGCCCAGTCGCGCGCCGCCCCGCCGAACGAGGAGGCGATCCAGATGAGCGGCTTGGCGGCGGCGTAGGCCATGACCGTCGCCTCCTGCTGCTCGCGCGTGCGCTCGGCGCGCAGCACCGGCACCGTGACCATGTCCAGCTCGTGCGCGAGCGTGGTGATCGCGTCGAGTCCGCCGTCGTCGGCGAGCAGCGCGACCTCGCCCTCCTCGAGCATCGTGGCCACCCAGCCGTCGGGCGCGGCGGCGAGCACTGCAGGCGCGCAGGCGAGGCGAAAGAGCGGATCGGCCACGGGCGCCACGCTACAGCCTCGCGGCGCTCACGAGCACGCGGCCGCGCGGCCGCGCGCTCCGCGCGGCCACGACGCTCCCGCACCATCTCAGGCGGCGTCGGGGAAGACGACGACCGGGCGCACCTCGACGGAGCCGGAGTCGATGTTCGGCATCTCCGCGGCCAGCGCCTCGGCGGCGGCGCGATCGGGCACGTTGACGACGTAGTAGCCGCCGAGGATCTCCTGCGTCTCGACGGCCGGGCCTTCGGTCGTCTCGACCTGGCCGCCGCGGGAGCGCACGGTGGTCGCCTGCTCGGCCCCCTCCAGCGGAGCGCCGGAGACCATGACTCCCGACGCGACGAGGGAGTTCGTGTAGTTCAGCCACTCGGCGTACTGCGCCTCCTGCTCGTCGGGACCGGGGGCGTTGGCGGGGTCGCCGTAGATCAGGAGCATGTACTGGGCCATTCGTGCACCTCGCGTCTCAGGCCGGCGGATCCGGCTTCGAAGTGGTCGTTACCCGATTCGCCGATTTCGCCGTTCATGCCGGCGAGGGTCAGGACAGCGAGCAGTCCTCGGCTCGCGTGACGTCGGCGCGCATGTTGCGCTCCATCATGCGCAGCGCGGCGTCGGCGAGGTCGGGGTGGATCCCGGCGACGGCATCGCTCGGCACGGCGACGTTGAACCGGCGCACGTAGGCATCCAGCGCCGAGTAGAGGATGCACTGCTCGGTGACCTGGCCGACGAGCACGACGCGCTCGATCTCCTGCTCGCGCAGCAGGTACTCGAGCTGCGTCTCGTAGAAGATCGAATGGCGCGCCTTGGAGATGAACCAGCTGCCGTCGGCGGGAGCGATCGGCTCGACGACGTCGCGCGCGCGGCCCGCGATCGCACGCTCGACGATCTCCGGGCGGCCGGCGGCCCAGTCGCCGTAGTTGTCGTTGACGTAGACGATCGGCGTGCCCTCGTGGCCGCCGCGCTCGATGAGGCCACGCATCGCCGGCAGCGCCGCACGCACGCTCTCGATGAGGACCTCGGCGTCCTCATGGTCGTACTCGTTGAGCATGTCGACGACGATCAGCGCGCTCTTCACGCGGCGATGGCTACCCGTTACGCGCCCCGCGAGACCGTCTGCGCCTCGCGCGCGACATCATTGACACGTGCTCGCGCGCCACGCCGACCCTGAGCGCGACTCCGGCCGAGCCGCTCGGCCCGCCGCGGCTGTGGACGGCGAACGCGGCGTCTGCGTCGGGCTCGACGTCGGCACGGGCAGCGCGCGGGCGCTCGCTGTCGCCGCCGACGGAACGGTCGTCGGGCGCGGGGCGCACCCGCTGCGCAGCCGGCGCGACGGCGACCGCCACGAGCAGGATCCGGAGGGCTGGTGGGACGCCGCCGCCGCCGCCTGCCGCGCGGCCCTGGCCGGCATCGCGCCCGAGCGGATCGGCGCCGTTGCGACGTGCGCGACGTCGGGCACGATCCTGCTCGTCGACCGCGACGGCCGCGCGTGCAGCGCGGCGCTCATGTACGACGACGCGCGCGCCGCCGAACAGGCGCGCCGGCTGGACCTGCCGGCGTCGTGGGGGCTGCCCAAGCTGCACTGGCTGCTGGAGGCGGCGCGGCCGGCCTCCGGCCTGCGGCTGGCCCACCAGCCCGATGTCATCACGCGCCGGCTGGCCGGGCGCGCGGTCCCCGCGGACGCCAGCCACGCGCTGAAGAGCGGCTACGACGCCGGCGCCGGCGCATGGCCCGCGGACCTCAGACACGAGCTCGGCGACCTGCTGCCCCCGGTGGTCGCGCCCGGCACCGCGCTCGGCGAGGTCTGTCGGGCGGCGGCCGCGCAGACCGGGCTTGCCGCCGGGACGCGGATCGTCGCCGGCATGACCGACGGCTGCGCCGCACAGATCGCCGCGGGTGCGCTGCGAGCCGGCGACTGGAACTCCGTGCTCGGCACGACGCTCGTTCTCAAGGGCTGTTCACGCGACCGCATCGAGGACCGCGTCCACGGCATCTACTCGCACCGCGCGCCGGACGGCGGCTGGCTGCCCGGCGGCGCCTCCAGCAGCGGCGCCGGGGTGCTGACGGCGACGTTCCCGGGCCGCGACCTCGACGCGCTCGGCGAGCAGGCCGCCGCGCACGAGCACACGCGTGTGCTGGCCTATCCGCTCGTATCGCGCGGCGAGCGCTTCCCGTTCGCTGCGCCCGACGCCGAGGCGTTCACGATCGGCTCCCCGTCCGGCGACGGCGAGCGCGCGGCCGCCCTCATGCAGGGCCTGGCGCTCGTCGAGCGGCTGTGCTTCGACGAGCTCGTCGGGCTCGGCGCGCACACCGGCGGCGAGCTCAGCCTGACCGGCGGCGCAACGCGCAACCGTCGCTGGTGCCAGCTGCGCGCCGACGCGCTCGGGCGCGCCGCACGCCTCCCCGAGCAGACCGAGTCGGCGTTCGGCATGGCGATCCTCGCCACGGCGGCGACCGCCGGCGAGCCCGTCGCCGCGGCCGCGCGCCGCATGTCGTCGACGCAGTGCGTCTTCGAGCCGCGCGACGGCATGCGCGCGCACCTCGACGAGCAGTACGAGCGCCTCGTCGACGAGTTCGTGCGCCGCGGCTGGCTGCCCGCGCGCGGCGGTCGTCCGTCCGTCCGCTGAGGTTCTGCGCGCTGGTCGTCCGACCGTTGAGCGTCCGAAGCGGGTCGTGTGCTTCACCACGCCGCCCGCCGTCTCGGTCCGCTGGCCGCCGTGCTGGCCGCACTCGCCCTCGGCGGCGGCGCCGCCCCCGCGCAGGGTGCGTCGGACCCGCTGCTCGACGATCAGTGGGGACTGACCGAGGCAGCCACCGGCGCGCGCACCGCCTGGACGCAGTCACGCGGCAGCGGCGTCCTCGTCGCGATCCTCGACAGCGGCATCCAGCTCGACCACGCCGATCTCGCCGGCAGCCTGTGGCGCAACCCGGCCGAGGTCGCCGCCAACGGCGTCGACGATGACCGCAACGGCTATGTCGACGACGTCCACGGCGCGAACATCAAGGCGCTCAACGGCGACGTCGACGACGACAACGGCCACGGCACGCATGTCGCCGGGATCGTCGCCGCACGGGCCGGCAACGGCACCGGCGGTGCGGGCATCGCCCCCGCCGCACGGATCATGTCCGTCAAGGTGCTCGATGCCAACCGCGGCGGCGACTCGTCGCTGCTGGCCAGAGGCATCCGCTACGCCGTCGACCAGGGCGCGAAGATCCTCAACGTCTCGATCAACGGCGAGGGCACGAGCGGCGACCTCGACGTGGCCCTGAGGTACGCCGGCGAGCACGGCGCGACGGTCGTCGCCTCCGCCGGCAACAACGGCCGCGACCTCGACATCACGCCGTCGTATCCGGCATCGTCGACCGAGCCGGCGGTGCTGACGGTGACCGCCACGCAGGCGGCCGGCAGCCTGCTGTCGATCGCCAATCGCGGCCTTCGCTCCGTCGACGTCGCCGCGCCCGGCGGCCACATCCTGTCGACGGCCACGGGCTCGGGCTACGAGCTGCGCACGGGCACCTCGATGGCCGCTCCGTTCGTCTCGGGCTCGCTGGCGCTGCTGTCCGCCGCCCGCCCCGACCTTCCCCAGCCGACGCTGCGCGCGGCCATCGTGCAGAGCGCGCCGCGGCCGAAGCTGCTCGCCGGCCTGCTCGGCTCGGGCGCCCTGAACGTCGCGGCCGCGCTGCGCAGCGTCCTGCCCGGCGACATGTGGCGCTCCGCGACGCGATCCGGCGACACCGCCGCCGGCGCGCTGCGCCTCAAGGTCAGCGCGAAGAGCCGCATCCGCGCCGGCCGCTCGGCGACGGTGCGCTGGAAGCTCAGCGGCGCGCAGCACGAGCGCGTCGTGCGCTGGCGCGTCCTGCTCGACGGCAAGCGCGTGCGGACGTTGGCGGCGCAGAAGTCGCTGCTGCGCAAGCGCGTCAGCCGTCCCGGAACGCACCGCTGGAAGGTCGCCGGCGTCGACGCCGAGGGCAAGCGCGTCGTCGTGGCGGCGCGCAACTTCACAGTGCTGCGGCGCCGCTGAGCACACGGCCGGCCGCGGACGACAGGCCGGTGACGCGCGCGCGCGAGGTCGGTCGTGGCCCTGCGGGCCGCGCTATCCTCTCGGGCAGACCTGCTTGCCGCAGGTCGTTTTTCTGTCCTCTCGCCGTCACGGAGCGCCGAAATGGCCCGCGGAGACGTGCGTATCGCTGTGACCCTCGCCTGTGAGGTCTGCAAGCGGCGCAACTACCAGACGAATAAGTCCAAGCGCAACAATCCTGATCGCATCTCCCTGCGCAAATACTGCAAGTGGTGCAAGGAGCACACGAGCCACCGGGAGACCCGGTAGCGCTCAGGACCCCCCGCATTCCATGGCACGCAACCGCCAGCGAGCGAAAGACCGCAAGCAGAAGCTGCACCGGGAGAACGTCCCGGGCTCGCTCCAGCACGCCTCCGGCGAGGTGGAGGGGGCCGAGGCGGCCATCGTCGCCGGTGCCGACGGCAAGCCCGTCGACGCTCCTGCGGACGAGCCCGCCGCGGCTGACGCCCCCGCCGATCCTGTCGCTGTCGACGAGGACGACGTCGTCCTCGAGGACGCGCGCGACCCCGACGCCGACGCAGCGGCTGTGGAGCACGGGCGCCTCGGCACGGGAGCCGGCGACGTCGCCCTCACCCCCGATGCCGGCAAGCCGGCGGGCTTCCGCGTGGGCAACTTCCTGCGCGCCTGCTGGGCCGAGCTTCAGCGCGTGCAGTGGCCCAACCGCCGCCAGACCGGGCAGGCGACGGCCGTCGTCCTCGGCTTCGTCGTCGTCGCCGGCGCGTTTCTCGGCCTCATGGACGTCGTGGCACAGCGCATCGTCGACTTCATCATCTGACCCCCCACGAACTTCGAACTCCTAAGGCACGCATGTTTCGCTGGTACGTCGTAAACACCTATTCAGGCCACGAGAACAAGGTCAAGCAGAACCTCGAGCACCGCGTGGTCTCGCTCAACCAGAAGCGCAACGTCCGCAAGGTCGTCGTGCCGACCGAGTCCGTGTCCGAGATGAAGGACAACCAGAAGGTCACGGTCGAGAAGCGCACGATGCCCGGCTACGTGCTCGTCAACATGGAGCTCAACGAGGACTCGTGGGGCCTGGTCAAGGGCACGCCCGGCGTCACCGGGTTCGTCGGCGCCTCGAACGAGCCGGTCCCGCTCACGCAGGCTGAGGTCGATCGCCTGCTGCACCGCGAGGTCGCGGTGCGCGAGCGCAAGAAGGC
>JAHWJM010000164.1 GCA_019348435.1 Actinomycetota bacterium | reverse complement strand
GGACGTCGTCGCGACCGAACCGGTGAAACGGGGATTGCCGGCGACCGGGCGATCCAGCGGGCGCGTGCGCTGCCCGCCGCTCCAAAGCGCCAGCGCGGCGGCCGGCAGGCCCAGCAGAAGAATCCGGCGGTCCGGCCGCTCCGGGATACGCGTGCGCGGCCAGCGCAGCAGCGCGTGAACGAGCAGCACCGGCAACGCGAACGCCCACGCGATGTACAGCCAGATGCCCGGCAGCAGCAGGGCGATCGCCCCGAGCATCACGCCCGCCAGGTACAGCGCGGTGAGCGCCACCAGCGGACCGGCGCGGCGCAGAGCAAAGGCCAGCGAAGCGCGCCAGTCGGGCCTCTCGCCGAGGTAGGTGGAGATGATCGCGCGCAGGCAGGCGGCGGTCGCGAAGGCGAGCGCGAGGATCTGCAGCAGCGACGACACGACGAGCCCGTCGATGTGGCGGTTGAGCTCGTCGATCGCCTCCCGGGTCGTCTGCTCCGAGCTGGAGCCGACGTCGAACGACGACAGCGTGTAGTCGGCGGTGAGGAGCGTGCTGATGATCTGCACCGGCACGATCACCACGAGCACCGCCTTGAGCAGCGTCCGCCAGTGGGTCAGGCAGATCCTCACCGCGACCTCGAGCAACTGGGGCAGCGTGAGCTCGCGAATCTGCGGCCGATAGGCCTCGGGCGCGCTCACGTCGTCAGCCGGAGGGGTCGCACGGGGCCATTGTGCAGTACGCGACCGCCGCTGCACGCCGCGATGGCCGGCGCCGGCCGGTCGCGTGCGCCACCATGACGAGCCATGCGCTCTCACACCGTCTATCGCACCTTCACCACCGAACAGCGCCGCGAGTTCGTGCGGATCACCGACGACGTCGAGGACGCCGTGCGCGAGTCCGCCGTCCAGGAGGGGATGGTGCTCGTGTCAGCGATGCACATCACCGCCGGCGTCTGGGTCAACGACGACGAGCCGGGCATCCTCGAGGACACGCTGGAGTGGCTCGACAAGCTCGCCCCGCCCTCGTGGCGACCGCCGGCCAACCACGTCGCCGAGCAGCTCTCTCCCGAGCCGGGCGACTATCGCCACCACCGTGGCGGCGAGGACAACGGCGACGCGCACTTCAAGAACCTGCTCGTCCACCACCAGGTCGTGCTGCCGATCACCGAGGGCCGGCTGGACCTCGGCCCATGGCAGGCGGTCTTCTACGCCGAGTTCGACGGCGGCCGCCCGAAGCGTCTGGTGATCAAGGTGCTCGGCGAGTGACGCTCCGCCCGCCGCCGCCTCAGCGCCGCCGCGGGTCGTCCAGCAGCAGCTCCACGCTGCGATCGCGCGGGCGCCCCTTGTAACGGGCGCGCTGGTCGCGCGGGTAGCGTTCGCCGGCCATGGCCTCCGCCCAACCGCTGCCGATCGGACGCAACACCGCGCTGCTGTCGAGCTCGCTGGCGATGAACTCCGCGATGCTGCAGCTCGCCGCGGCCGTAGCGTCGCTGACGCTCGTGGGCGTGCTGGAGATCGAGGGCCTGCTCGGCCTCGGGCCGGCCATCGTGCTGGCCGCCGGCGCGTTGGCGGCGCTGCCGGCCGGCCTGCTGATGGACCGCATGGGCCGCGTGCCGGTGCTGGCAGCCGGCTTCGGCTGCGGTATCGCCGGCTGCCTGCTCGCCGCGCTCGGCAGCGCGCAGGGCTGGGCGGTCGCGGTGCTCGCGGGGCTCGTGCTGGTCGGCACGGCCAACGCGACCGGGCTGCTCGCGCGTACGGCGGCCGGCGACATGTACCCGCCGGAGCGCCGCGCGCGGGGGATCGCGCTCGTGCTCTTCGGCTCGGTCTTCGGCGCGATCCTCGGCCCGGCGGTCTTCAGTCCGTTGCTCGCCGGGCGCGAGCTCGACGGGGCCGCGTTGAGCACGCTGTGGATCGCCGCGAGCGGGTTCATGATCGTCGGGCTGGCGATCGTGCTGACGGTGCGACCCGACCCGAAGCGGATCGGCGAGCTGCTGGCCGAGGCGGATGAGGCGCCCGCGCCCGCGCCCGCGCCCATGATCTCGGCGCCGGCAACGCCGATCCGCGAGCTGCTGCGCCGCCCCGCCGTGATCCCCGCGCTCGTCGCCGCCCAGGCGAGCTTCGCCGTCATGGTCGCGCTGATGACGCTGACGGGCGCGATCGTCGTCGACCACCACCACCACTCAGCCGACAACGTCTTTCCGATCATCGGCGCGCACGTCATCGGGATGTTCGGGCTGATCATCGTCGTCGGGGACATCGTCGACGCCGTCGGGCGCACGCGCGCGCTCGCCGGCGGGCTGCTGCTGATGGCGGCGTCCACGATCAGCCTGCTCTGGATCACGGGCGTTGCGGCCACGATGGTGGCGCTGTTCGGGCTCGGGCTCGGCTGGAACTTCTCGTTCGTGGCTGCCACCGCTGTGCTGTCGGACATCACCGCGCCCGCCGAGCGCGGGAAGCTGCTGGGCTTCAACGACCTGCTCGCCGGGATGACCGGCGCCGGCCTGGCGCTGCTCGGCGGCCTGGCGCTGACGGCGCTGGGGGTGGCATCGCTGGCGATCGGCGGCGCCGCGCTCGTGGCGGCGCCGGCGCTGTGGATCCTGCGCAGCGGCCGCCTCGCGGGCGCGACGGCCTGACGGCGGCGGCCGCGAGTCGCCGCCTGCGCAGTCGGGTAGAGCCCGCATCAACCAACCGCAGAGGTACGACTTGTCCGTCTTCTCGAAGCTGTCGAACATGGTGCGCTCGCTCACCTCCGACCGGGCCAACACCGACGTGCCGCAGGGCACCGACGTCCCGCCAACCGAGGAAGGCGCCGTGCCGCGACCCGACCGCGAGCCGATGGCGGGTCACGAGCCGGAGCGGCGCGACGAGTGAGCGGCGCGGCCGCGGCGGAGGTTGTCGGGCCGCGGCGGGCGACAGCCGCAACCGCTCGGCGGCGTCAGTCGCCCAGCTCGAGCACCGCGAGGAAGGCCTCCTGGGGCACCTCGATGCGGCCGACCTGCTTCATGCGCTTCTTGCCGGCCTTCTGCTTCTCGAGCAGCTTGCGCTTGCGCGAGATGTCGCCGCCGTAGCAGCCGGCGATGACGTCCTTGCGATAGGCCTTGACCGTCTCGCGGGCGATGATCGCGGCGCCGATCGCCGCCTGGATCGGGACGTCGTACTGCTGGCGCGGGATCTTCGCCTTGAGCTTCTCGACCATGTTGCGCCCGACGTCGTAGGCCTTGTCGCGGTGGACGACCATCGAGAGCGCGTCGACCTGCTCACCGCCGAGCAGGATGTCGAGCTTGACCATGTCGGAGACCTGCATCTCGCCAAGCTCGTAGTCCAGCGAGGCGTAGCCGCGCGTGCGCGACTTGAGCGCGTCGAAGAAGTCGATGACGATCTCGGCGAGCGGCAGGTCGTAGGTGAGCTGGACGCGGTCGGCGGTCAGGTAGTGCATCGCCTTGTGCGTGCCGCGACGGTCGATGCAGAGCTCCATGATCGGGCCGATGTACTCCTTCGGCGTGAGAATCGAGGCCTCGATCATCGGCTCGCGGATCTCCTTGATGCGACCCGGGTCGGGGAAGTCGGAGGGGATGTGGACCTCGATCTCGGAGTCGTCGGTCAGCGTGACGTCGAAACGCACCGACGGCATCGTCGCCATGAGCTCGATGTCGTACTCGCGCTCGAGGCGCTCGCGGACGATGTCCATGTGCAGCAGGCCGAGAAAGCCGCAGCGAAAGCCGAAGCCGAGCGCCTCTGAGATCTCCGGCTGCCATGACAGCGCGGCATCGTTGAGCGTGAGCTTCTCGAGCGCGTCGCGCAGGTCGGGGTACTCGTCGGAGTCGATCGGAAACAGCCCGCAGAAGACGACCGGCTGCACGTCGCGATAGCCGGGCAGCGGCTCGCTGGCAGGATTGGCCTTCGTCGTGAGGGTGTCGCCGACGGCAAGCGCCGAGACCTCCTTGATGCCCGTGATGAGAAAGCCGACCTCGCCGGCGGAGAGCTGATCGCAGACGGCCATCGCCGGCGTGAAGAAGCCGATGTCGTCGATGTCGGCCTCGGTCGTGCCGACCATCGCCTTGATCGCGTCGCCCTTGCGAAAGGTCCCGTCTACGACGCGGATGTAGGCGATCACGCCGCGGTACTGGTCGAACTCGGAGTCGAAGATCAGCGCGCGCGCCGGCGCGTCGGGATCGCCGCCCGGAGGCGGCACGCGGGCCACGAGCTGCTCGAGCACGTCGACGACGCCCTCGCCCGTCTTGCCCGAGATGTGCAGGATGTCGTCCATCGGCTCGCCGAGCAGGTCGGCGACCTCCTCGGCGACGCGCTCGGGCTCGGCACCCGGCAGATCGATCTTGTTGAGCACCGGGATGAGCTCCAGGCCCCCCTCGATGGCCAGGTACGTGTTGGCCAGCGTCTGCGCCTCGACTCCCTGCGAGGCATCCACGACGAGCAGCGCCCCCTCGCACGCCGCCAGCGAACGGCTGACCTCGTAGGTGAAGTCGACGTGGCCGGGCGTGTCGATGAGGTGCAGCTGGTAGGTCTCGCCGTCGCGCGCCTCGTAGAGGACGCGTACCGCCTGGGCCTTGATGGTGATGCCGCGTTCGCGCTCGAGATCCATCGAGTCGAGCACCTGCGCGCGCATCGCGCGCGGGTCGACGGTCTGCGTCATCTCGAGGATGCGATCGGCCAGCGTCGACTTGCCATGGTCGATGTGGGCGATGATCGAGAAGTTGCGGATGTGGGCCTGGTCTGCCATCGGATCGCGACAGGTTACGAGGCGTCACGGCACCGATCGCCGGCGGGCGAGCCGCGCGGTGAGCAGGTCGGCGATCTGCCCGGCCTCGCGGATCCGCATGAGCAGGACGAGCCCGATGTAGATGGACGTCGCCGCCGTCAGGGCGGTCCCCACGGAGACGAGCTGCGCGGGCAGCGAGCGGCCGAGGGCCTGGTCGAGCGCCCACCAGCCGCCGTAGGCCGCGGCGCCGAACGCCGCGGCGGCGAGCACGGCCTGCGCCAGTACCGCCAGCGTGCGCCCCAGCTCGATGCCCCGCAGCTCCCGGCGGAGGTAGTACGCCTGCCCGGCGGTCATCGCGGCGGTGGAGATCGCCGTCGCGGCGACGATCCCCCCGATGCCGAACGGGCGGTACAGCGCGAGGGCGACCGCGACGTTGACGACGAGCGAGCCGAGGGCGAGCGCCGTCGGCAGCCACGGCCGCTGCAGGGAGAAGAACGTCCGGGTCAGCAGGAGGTTGATGCCGCTGAACGGCAGGGAGAACGAGAACCAGAACAGCGCCTCGGCGGTCAGGCGCGTGGACTCCGCGTCGAACGCGCCGCGCTCGAACACCAGCCGGGTGATCGGGACGGCGAGCGCGATCGTGGCGGCGGCGGCCGGGATCAGCAGGAGCGCGATCTGGCGCGTGCCGTTCCCAGTGGCGGCGCGCAGGCCGTCGAGGTCCCGGCGGGAGGCCAGGCGGGAGAGCGTGGGGAACAGCACGGTGGCGACCGCGACGGAGAACATCCCCTGCGGAAGCATGTAGATGCGGAACGCGGCGTCGATCGCCCGGGAGGCCTGGTCGGAGATCGCCGTGCCGAGGGCCGAGTTGATCAGGAGGTTCACGTTGATGAGCCCGAGCCCGATCGTCACGGGCAGCATGAGCTTGAGGACCCGTGCGATCCGCGGGTCCCGCGCGTCGAGGCCGATCCGCAGGGGGAAGCCGATCCGCCGCAGGACCGGCAGCGCCATGGCGAACTGCACGACCGTCCCGACCAGGACGCCGATCGCGTATGCGTAGAGGCGCTCATCCCCCTCGAACAGCGGCGTCAGCCAGACGAGCGCGGCGATGATGACCAGGTTCCACACCAGCGGCGAGATCGCCGGCACGGAGAAGTGGTCGTGCGCGTTGAGGATCCCGACCACGAGCCCGTTGAGGCCGAGCAGGACGACGATCGGGAACATGACCCGGGTCAGGCCGGTGGTCAGCGCGTCGAGCTCCGGGGTGAACGCGTCGGCGGTGAGCGGCGGGACGATCACCCCGGCCAGCAGGACGAACAGCAGCGTGAGGGCGCCGAAGATCG
>JAHWJM010000163.1 GCA_019348435.1 Actinomycetota bacterium | reverse complement strand
CTGCACACGAAGAGCCTCGACTACCCGGTGCTGATCGGCGGCGCGGCGATCAACCGCGACTTCGGCCTGCGCGCGCTGTACCCCTTCAAGCGCGAGTCCGACGAGATCTACGAGCCCGGCGTCTTCTACTGCAAGGACGCCTTCGAGGGCCTCAACAAGATGGACCAGCTCATCGAGCCCGAGGGGCGCGAGGCGCTGCTGGCCAAGACGCGCGAGGCCGCCGAGCACTTCCGCAAGCACGGCAAGGATCCGCCGCCGCTGATCACCGACGACGACACCGTGCGCTCGGCCGCGCGCACCGACCTGCGGATCCCGACGCCGCCCTTCTGGGGCGCGCGCGAGATCGACGTGCCGATCGACGACATCTTCCCGCACCTCGACACGCACGTCCTGTTCAAGCTGCACTGGGGCGGGCGCGGCGTGAAGGGCGAGGCCTGGCGCAAGCTCCTGGCCGAGGACTTCCAGCCGCGCCTGGAACGCATGTGGCGCGAGCAGGACTACCTGCATCCACGCGCGCTGCTGGGCTACTTCCCCTGCTACAGCGAGGGCAACGAGGTCGTCGTGCTCGATCCCGACGACCGCGCGACCGTGCTCGAGCGGTTGGTGTTCCCGCGCCAGCCCGCGCATCACCGCATCTGCCTCGCGGACTTCTTCCGCCCGAAGGAGTCCGGCGAGATCGACGTCGTCGCGCTGCAGGCGGTGACGGTCGGGCCGGAGGTCACCGAGGTCGTCACGGCGCTCGAGCAGGAAGGCGAGTTCGCCGAGCAGCTGTTCACGCACGGGCTGGGCGTGCAGTCCGCCGAGGGCACCGCGGAGTGGCTGCACTCGCGCGTGCGCTCCGACCTCGGCATCGGCCCGGCCGAGGGCCGGCGGTACTCGTGGGGCTATCCGGCGTGTCCCGAGCAGTCAGAGCACGAGAAGGTCTACCGCCTGCTGGACTGCCCGTCGATCGGCCTGTCGCTGACGGGCGGCTTCGCCGTCGAGCCCGAGCAGTCCACGCTGGCGATCGTCGCCCATCACCCGCAGGCCGTGTACTTCGGCATGAAGTCCGGCTTCCTGCCCAAGGACAAGGCGCCCGACGACATCATCGCGGGCTCCGATCGCGACGCCACGGTGCGCCGCGGCGACATCGACCCGCGCGAGGGCCCGCCAGAGGACGAGCCCGCGCTCGTCGGCGACGCGCAGGCGTAGCGTGGCGCGTACGCGCGCGGACATCTGTATGAGAGTGGTCTGAGAGCAGGCGTTCCGGGACCTCGGACGGGGAAGACCGTGACCACGTTCCTCAACACAGGAGGTCACATCGAAATGGTTGCCGACGTAGGACCCCCGATCTTCCTCATGGCGCTTGGCCTGATCCTCTGGCTCGCCGTGACCGCCAGCGTCGCGGGCATCTCCATCCAGACGATCGGCATGATCCTCTTCATCGCCGGCGCGATCTGGCTCGTCGTCGAGATGATCCAGGCGCGTTCGGCCGGCACCCGCGAGCGGGTCGTCGAGGAGCCCGTCGCGTACCGCGACCGCAGGATCTAGGCCGCCCTGTGCGGGGGCCCGCCGAGCGGGTCCTCGCGTGAGAAACGCAGCGACAGCGCCCGTGGCACCTGTGCCACGGGCGCTCGCTGTTCGTGGCAGCGAGTCTCTCCCGGGGCGCGTCAGTAGCGGCGCACGGCGAGCTGCATCATCATGCCGCCGTAGAGCATCACGAAGAGGGCGGTGACCATCAGCACCGGCGCGAGCTTGTCGACCGTGGGCTGCCCGCCGGCGAACGTCGTGAAGTTCTCGCGCTGGGACACGAGCACGGGGACGAGGTCCTCGCGCAGGTACGCGTCGAACCCCGTCATCGTGCGAACCGACGTGACGCCGTCGAAGCGCGTCATCTGCGCGGTGCCGGGAATCGCGTTCCAGGCGCGCGCGACGTCCGGCGTCGTCAACAGCGCCTGAGCGAGGTCCGGCGTGCGCTTGCGCAACGTCGCGACGACCTCCCTGCGCGACATGCGCAGCGCTCTGTCGAGGTACGCCAGCAGCTGCGGGACCTCCCGGGCGACCTCCGTCAGCGGGATCGCGCTGAGCAGTGCCGCCGTTCGGGGCGCGCGGCGGCGCAGCGCGCGGCGCACGTCGGCCGGCCGCCGCCCGGTGCGCTGCGCGACGAAGCGATACAGCCGCGGTGTCTCGCGCGCCGCACCGCCCAGCGGCGTCATGAGCGGATCGCCGAAGGCGATCGCCTCGTGGATCGTGTCGACCCCGTTCGCCGCGCCGCGCACGCGCTCCTCGGTGAAGACGGGCTCAAACGCCGTGATCATCTCCTGTGCGCCGCCGAGCCGCGGGAAGTACTGCGCGCCGACCACGACCAGGAGCAGGAGGACCCCGGTGGCGACGACGACGCTCCACGAGAGCTCGCTCGGTGCGACCTTGCGTGCCCGCTTGATCCCCAGCACGCCGAGGGCCAGCAGCCCCAAGCCCACGACAAGCAGCAGGAACGGGATGTAGCCGATCCCGCCGCTGCCAGCGAGGCTCTGGAAGTTCTCCTTCTGAGCGACGATCAGCGGGACGAGGTCGTCGCGCAGGTACTTGCGCACGCCGGGCACCGTGCGGACGGGCTTGTCGCGGCTCAGCCGGGTCAGCCCGTCGACGCCGGGGACGTCATACCACGTCTCCGACGTGACGGCCAGCGCCGTCAGCGACTGCGAGATGCGCGGGAAGTCGCGCTCGAGGATCGCCGCCAGCTCCTCCTCGGACATCCCCATGATCGTCGCGAGGTAGGCGGTCAGCCGCGGGATCTCGCCGGCGACGCGGTCGAGCGGCAGCGCGCGCGTCAGCGCCTCCGTGTGCGGTGCCTCGCGCCGCAGGATCTTGCGCACCTGCGCCGTCGACAGGCCGAGCGTGCGCCGCAGGTAGCCGATCAGCCGCGGAACCTGCTCGCTCGCGCCGCCGCGCCGCGTCAGCAGGGGGTCGACGATGTCGACGTACTGCGACATCGTCAACACGCCCGCCCGGGTCCCCTCGACGCGCGCGTCGGTGAAGGCCGGCTCGGCGGCGTCGATCACGCGCTGGCCGGCACCGAGCCGCGGGATCAGCGCGAGGGCGAAGACGAGCGCCACGACGACGAGGCCTGCCAGTGCGACCCCGAGCCAGGCGCGCGACGCACCGGTCGACAGCAACTCCTTCATGCGAGCGGTTCCACTTCCCCAGGATCGACGGCGGGCGACGAGGATTCCGCCCTCACGAAGCGCGCGACCTTACACGGCCGTTGGCCCGGCTGCGACGAGCGCGAGCTTCTCGCCGCGCGACAGGCGCTTGATGCGCGCCTCCTCGCGCCGAGCGGCGCTGCGATCGGCCATCGGCTGGGCGAGCGCGAGCGACACCGGCAGCCGGCTGGCGGTGTAGCGGCTGCCACGGCCGCTGCGGTGCGCCGCCAGGCGGCGCTCGAGATCCGACGTCCACCCGCAGTACAGCGACCCGTCGCGGCACTGCAGGAGGTAGACCCAGACGCCGGTCATCACAGGGTGCTTCGACGTGGCACGTCGCGATCATCTCGCTGCGCGCCGACCTGCGCGAAACCTATGATCCCCGCGGCGTGCGTCCCCCGCGAGCTCTCGTCACGATCGTGCTCGCGGCTTTCGCGCTGCTCGCAGCATGCGTGCCGGCCGTGGCCGCGCAGCCGGCCACGCCGCCGTTGGCGATCGGGTTGACCGAGAACGACCCGCGCCTGCTCGTCCCCGGCGGATCGATGGCGCGGACGGCGGCGAAGGCCGTCGCGCTCAAGCCCGCCTACGTCCGCGTGCTCGTGCCCTGGGAACGCCTCCAGCCGATCCGCGGCCGCAAGCCCAACTGGGACGCGCCGCCAAGCGGCTGTCCGAGGATCAATCCCGGCTGCCGCAGCGACCGGGGCATGCGGGCGCTGCTGACCGCGATCAAGCGGCGCCAGGCCGAGGACGGCGGCTGGAAGATCCTCGCGGTGCCGTACTTCACGCCGCTGTGGGCGATGGCCGGGGCCCCGCGCGGCTGTCAGAAGGCGCGCCACCGCCACGCCCGCGCGCAGATGCCGCGGATCGGCGCGTACCGCCACTTCTTGCGCGCCCTCAACGCGCTCGCCGACAAGGTCGGCGTGAAGATCGACTTCATCACGCCGTGGAACGAGCCCAACCACCCCGCGTTCCTGCAACCGCAGCGCGCGCGCTGCAGCGTGAGCTCGCCAGCGGTCGCACCGCGCGCCTACGCGCGGCTCGTGCGCGCTGCCGTCAGGGAGCTGCGCTACGGGCAGAGGATCGTGCTCGGCAGCCTCGCCGGGCTGCAGCGGCCGCGCGTCTACGGCGCCGGCGCCGCGGAGTTCATCCGCGGGCTGCCGCACGACGTCGCCTGCATCCAGGCCCCCTTCGCGCAGCACGCCTACATCGGCGCCCCGGGGCGCAACGGGCGCGCTCCGCGCGCCGCCGAGGTGGTCACCGCCGCGCGCCAGGGGCTGCTCGGCGGGGTCGTCGCGGCGCTGGACGCGAAGGGCTGCGGCCACGAGAAGCCGCTGTGGCTCGCCGAGACCGGCACGTTCGACCACCGCTGCGGCGCGATGTCGGCCGCGCTGCGGTCGTGGGCGGTCGACGACCGCGTCGACGCGGCGTTCCAGTTCACGTTCCGCGAGTCGCGCGACTACCCCGTCGGGCTCGTGAGCCGGTCGCTGCGCGAGACGTACGGCTCCTACCGCGCGTGGTTGGCGTTCGCCGGCAGCCCGCGGCGGCTCCCGGCCGATCCCTGCTGAGCGGTGGCCGGTCCGCGTCAGGGCACTAGGATCCGGCCATGGCCGGCAGCGACGACCCCGCCGCGATCTTTCGATCGCTCACGAGCCGCTTCAGCGGACGCCTCGACGTCAAGCTGACGAGCGGCCCCGACGACGCGCCGCTGCTGAAGGCCTCGGGCCAGAGCTTCGCGATGCTGCACGGCGGCGAGCTCGTCGTGCGGCTGCATCCCGCGCGCTGCGCCGAGCTCGTCGACGCCGGCAAGGGACGGCTGTTCGTCCACGAGGGCCAGCCGCAACCGGACTGGCTCGTCGTCGAGGGACTCGACGCCGCGGAGTGGAAGGGGCACACGATGGAGGCGCTCGGGTTCGCCAAGGGCTGAGGGGCGGCGCAGGTCGCAGGCGTCAGGCGAGCTCGCGCGCCTCGCTACGCCCGAACGACGCCGCCGGCGCGAGCTCGACCGGTGAGCTGTGCATCGCCCGCAGACGCACCTCGCGCCAGGACAGCCCCTCCTTGACGAGCGCCGGCGCGCCCATGACGACCGCCGTCGCGATCTCCACGGACTGCAGGATGATCCCGAACGCGAGCGCCTCGGCGTAGCCGACGCCGTAGGCCGCCAGCACCGCCACGCAGGCCGCCTGGAAGATGCCGATGTTCGACGGCGTCGCGGGCAGGACGGCGGTGACGTTCACGGCGAAGAGCACTGCGGCGGCAGCGCCGAGGCCGGCGGTCTCGTCCAGGCCGCGTCCGCCGCACGCACCAGCGCAGGCGCTGACGTCACCGTCGCTGAAAGCGACGAGGCTCCCGCTGACGCGGTGCAGCGCGTCATCGCCGAGCAGCGGGCGGGGCGGGACGACGGTGCCGTCGACCTCGTCTGGGTCAACGGCGTGAACTTCGCCCTGGGCAAACAGGCCGATGCGTGGCTGACCGGATGGGCGCAAGACCTGCCCCGCGCCGACCTGCTCGACCCGGAGGACCAGACGCTGACGACGGACTTCGGGGTGCCGGTCGACGGGCAGGAACTCCCGTGGAGCAGGGCCGCCTTCGTCTTCGCGTTCAACCCGGAACGCATCGCGGAACCTCCGCGCACGTTTGAGCAGCTGCTGGGGTTCGCTCGCCAGAACCCCGGCCGGTTCACGTACCCGGCACCGCCGGACTTCACGGGTTCGGCCTTCGTCCGCCAGGCGGTGGCGTCTTTGGGCGAGGATCGTGCTCTCGCTGTCCTCGAAGAGCTCAAGCCACAGCAGTGGCGCAAGGGCGAGGCCTTTCCGAGGTCCGAGGCCGAGTTGAACCAACTGTTCGGCGACGGGCAGGTCGACATCGCCATGAGCTACGACCCCGCGTTCGTCGCAACGG
>JAHWJM010000162.1 GCA_019348435.1 Actinomycetota bacterium | reverse complement strand
TGGCCATGGTCGCCCGCCTCAGCGGCGAGCCGTCCCACGAGGCCGTCCGCCGGGCGGTCGTGGCGCTGGCGAACCTCGAGCACCGCGGGGCGGCCGGCGCGGATCCCAACACGGGCGACGGCGCGGGGATCCTCATGCAGCTGCCCGACGAGCTGCTGCGCGGCGTCCTCGAGGCGGACCTCCCGCCGCCGGGCGCCTACGGGGTCGGGGTCTGCTTCCTGCCCCGGGACCGGGCCAGGCGCGAGGCCTTCGAGCGGCTGCTGACCGAGACGGTCGAGGCCGAGGGCGCGGGCCAGCACACGACCGATCCGGACGAGCAGATCGAGTACGACTCCGAGCCGCCGGCGATCGGGCGCCACTACCAGGAGTGGCCCGAGGACGACATCTACGAGGAGGCGCCGCGCACCTCGCACGTCGTGCACACGCTCGAGCACGGGCGGATCATCTTCCAGTACAAGCCGGGGACCGACGCCGATGTCGTGAGGCAGCTGACGGATCTCTACAACGAGGACGTCGCGGGCAGCGGCGGCGCCTACCACAGCGTCCTCATGCAGAACAACTCGGGCATGGAGCCCCAGGTGGCGGCGGTCGCATGGCGCCAGTACATGACCTGCGACGAGCTCACGCCGCAGGCGGTCGACGCCCTTCGCGAGTTCCGCGAGGCGCGCGTGGACAAGGCCCCCGAAGTCGTCCCCTAGCCGACCGCGGCCGGCCCGCAAGAAGACGTGCGACCGCACCCCGGAAGCCGCTGGGGTGTTCACCGTGCGATGCGCCGTCTTGTCCTCGTGCTGCTGGCCGCGGTCCTGGTCGTCTGGCTCGCCGCGCCCGCGCTGTCCTCGCGCCCGTTCGTACCGCGCGCGGTGGAGTTCGAGCAGGCGCTCGACACGCGCGCCTGGTCGCAGGGCGCGGGCGGGAGCTGGCGCTCGCCGGTCGTGCGGGCGCCCAAGCGCTTTGACCTCGTCGGCCTGCAGTGGCGCGCGAGCACGGGTGAGGCCGAGACCCGTATCCGCGTGCGTGAGGCCGGCGGGCGCTGGCAGCGCTGGACGCTCATGGCCGACGACCACGCCGGCGGGGCGGGCGCCGAGCCGGTCTGGGCCGGGGGCGCCGACGCCTACCAGCTGCGCATGGACGTCCGTCCGCGCGACCTGCGCGCGCGCTTCGTCAACGCCACCGGCAGCGCCACCGCACGCGAGCGGCTGAAGACCGCGCTGCGCCGTGGCGCACACGGCGTGCTCGCGGCGCTCGCCGGATCGTCGGCGCGCGCGCAGACGCCGGCGCCCGGCAGCCGAGCGGCGCCGCCGATCATCCCGCGCGCGCAGTGGGGCGCCGACCAGTGCCCGCCCCGCGACGCTCCCGCCTACGGGCAGGTGCACACCGGCTTCGTGCACCACACCGTCAACGCCAACTCGTACTCGCCGCAGGACAGCGCCGCGATCGTGCTGTCGATCTGCCGCTATCACCGCAACGACAACGGCTGGCGCGACATCGGCTACAACTTCGTCGTCGATCGCTACGGGCAGATCTTCGAGGGCCGCGCGGGCGGCATCGACCAGCCGGTCATCGGCGCGCAGGCGCAGGGCTACAACGGCGTCTCGACCGGCGTCGCGAACCTCGGCACGTTCTCGCAGGAGCCGCAGACCGCCGCCGGCGTGCAGGCGACCGCCGAGCTGCTGGCGTGGAAGATGTCGCTGCATGCCGCACCCGTCACGGGGAGGGTCCAGGTCACGTCGGCGGGCGGTCCGTCGGACCGCTTCGGCGCCGGCAGCGCCGTCACGTTCGAGCGCATCGCGGCGCACCGCGACGCCGACAAGACGGCGTGCCCGGGCGATGCGCTGTTCGCGCAGCTGCCGCAGATCCGCGCGCTGGCCGCCGAGATCGCGCCGCAGTACGCCTTCCTAGCGCCGGCCGGGGCCGTCTCGCTGCAGACCGCCGATCCGACGCTGGACTACCCGCAGCCGGCGCAGCTCTCCGGCCACGCCACGGGCGCCGACGGCGGCGCGCTCGCGCTCGCGCCGGTCTCCGTGCAGGCGACCGGCACGCGCGGCTTCGTCACGCTCGGGCGCACGATCACGGGCGCCGACGGCACGTGGGCGGTGGAGCTCAAGACGCAGTACTCGCGCTCGCTGCGGGCGGTGGTCCGGCTGCCCGCCGGGGGGCTCGTCGCCTCGCCGCCCCTGGACCTGCAGGTCGCACCGCGGCTGGCGCTGCGCACGCCCAAGCGGGTGACCGCGCGGCGCAGCTTCACGGTGCGCGGCAGCATGCGCCCGCGCCGGCCGCGCGCCACGCTCGTGATCGCGCGGAGGGGCTCGGACGCCAAGATGCACACCGTCGCGCGCATCCCCGTCAGGGTGAAGCGCGGCCGCTTCAGCACACGCGTGCGCCTGCGGAGGCCGGCGCTGCACCGGATGCGCCTCACGTTCTCCGGCGACGGCCGCAACGGCGCCGCGCGCTCGGCGGACCAGTACCTGCGCGCCGCCCGTCCGCGCTGACGCGCGCTGGCAACGAGCGGTTCACCCAGCCGACACGCTTCGCACACGGCGCCGAAACCGGCAGCTGAAAGCGTGGCGCGCTCCGCTTCGCCCGCTTCCAGGAGGCCGCATGAGCACGACGATCGAGAGCCCGGCCGACGCGCCGGCGGCGCCTGCCGCCGGACGGAGGGGACGCTGGATCGACGACTGGGATCCCGAGGACGCGAAGTTCTGGGACGGTGGCGGCAGCAAGATCGCCAAGAAGAACCTCGCCCTCTCGATCTTCGCCGAGCACCTCGGCTTCTCGATCTGGGTGCTGTGGACGATCGTCGTCATCAACCTCGCCAACGTCGGCTTCACGCTCTCGCTGTCGGAGCAGTTCCTGCTCATCGCGCTGCCGAACCTCGTCGGCGCCGCGCTGCGGATCCCGTACACGTTCGCGGTCCCGAGATTCGGCGGGCGGGCGTGGACGACGATCAGCGCGTCGCTGCTGATGATCCCCGTCACGCTGCTGGCCTTCCTCGTCCCCAGCGGCTGGCTGCTCGAGCAGGGTCATGGCACCCAGATATGGGTCCTCGCGCTGTGCGCCACGTCGGCGGGCTTCGGCGGCGGCAACTTCTCCTCTTCGATGGCGAACATCTCGTTCTTCTATCCCGAGCGCCACAAGGGCGTCGCGCTCGGGCTGAACGCCGCCGGCGGCAACCTCGGCGTCGCGATCGCGCAGCTGCTCGTCCCGCTCGTGATCATCATCGGCATCCCGGCGGCGGCGGTGAAGCTGCCCGTCCACGAGGTGCACCTCGCCAACGCGGGCCTCATCTGGATGCCGTTCATCGTGCTGGCGGCAATCCTCGCGTGGACGCGGATGGACAGCATCACCGACGCGAAGACCGACAAGAGCACGTACACGCGGTCGCTCCGACACGGTCAGACGTGGATCATGTCGCTGCTGTACATCGGGACGTTCGGCTCGTTCATCGGCTACGCGTTCGTGCTGCCGCTCGTCGTCAAGAACACGTTCCCGGAGTTTCTCGCCGCACACCCGTTCATCGCGACGTACCTCGCCGGCCTGGGCTTCGTCGGCGCTTTGATCGGCTCCCTGGCGCGGCCGCTCGGCGGCTGGATGTCCGACAGGCTCGGCGGCGCCCGCGTCACGCTCGCGGTGTTCATCGGCGAGGCGATCTTCACCGTCACGGCGATCGTCGGCGTCAACGAGCACAGCTTCCCGATCTTCTTCGGCTCGTTCATGGTCATCTTCCTGCTCGCCGGCATGGGCAACGGGTCGACGTACCGGATGATCCCGTCGATCTTCGCCGCGCTGGGACGCAAGGAGGCAGCCGAGAAGGGCCTCGACGAGAAGGCGGCGACCCTCGACTTCAAGCGCCAGGCCGCCGCGGTGATCGGGATCGCCGGCGCGATCGGGGCGTTCGGCGGCTTTCTGATCCAGGTCGTCTTCCGCCAGGCCAGCCTCGGCGTGTCGGCGGCTGTCAAGGCGGCCGAGACGCCGGTCGAGAAGCTGGCGGTCGCCGAGTCGATGGCCGACTGGTCGATCCCGGCGCTCTACGTGTTCCTCGCCGCCTACGTGGTCTTTGCGGCGATGACGTGGTTCTTCTATCTGCGCACGAGCTTCGCGACGAAGATCTTCCCGAGCCTCGCACACGCCTGCGTGTAGGCGCCGGGGCTAGGCTTGCGCCGCGATGCGGCGACGGCCATCCACCGACGAGCGCGAGCACGAGCACAGCCGCTCGCCGATCGTCCGCTCCTGCGCCCGCGTGGCGGACTCGTCGGCGTTCAACATCGCGATCTTCGGCGTCATCCTGGCCAACGCCGTCGTGCTCGGCCTCGAGACCTACGACGGCGTCGTGCGCGAGGTCGGCGGCACGCTGTCGACGCTCAACGACGTGTTTCTCGCGATCTTCGTCGTCGAGCTGTGCATCCGCCTGATCGGCTTCGGCTCGCGCCCGCAGGACTTCTTTCGCAGCGGCTGGAACGTCTTCGACTTCCTCGTCGTGGCGGCGTCCTTCACCCCCGGCCTGCGCGAGAACGCGATGCTGCTGCGCCTCGCGCGCCTGGCGCGGGTGCTGCGGATCGTGCGCCTGCTGCCCGACCTGCGCGTCCTGACGATCGCGATCGGCCGCTCGATTCCCGGCGTCATGAGCCTTGCCATCCTGGCGGTGCTCGTCCTGTTCATCTACGGGATGGTCGGCTGGACGATCTTCGACGACCACGCGCCGAAGCAGTACGGGACGATCAGCGAGGCGATGCTGACGCTCTTCGTGACGCTGACGCTCGAGAACCTGCCCGACCAGATCGCGCTGGGGCGGGCGCTGTCGGACTGGACGCTGCTGTATTTCATCTCCTACGCGATGGTCGCGGCGTTTCTCATCTTCAACATCCTCATCGGCGTCGTGATCAACTCGCTGGAGGAGGCGCGGGCGATCGAGCACGCGCGCGAGCGGATGGACCGCATCGAGCACGGTCAGCTCGGGCCGACGCCGGAGGAGCGGATCGCGACGGTGCGCGAGACGCTCGACGAGCTCGAGGCCGACCTCAAGCAGCGACCGGTGGCGTAGCGGCCCAGCCATCTCGCGGTCACGTCGTCTGCTCCAGGTTCGAGCGGCGCGCCAGCAACACGACCGCGCCGGCGACGCCGACCGCCGCGCAGGCCAGCGCGGCGCTGCGCCAGCCCGCGCGCTCGATGACCGGCCCGGCGAGCGCCTGTCCGCCGGCCACGCCGGCGACCAGCGCCGTCGTGATCCACGTGAAGCTCTCGGTGCCCATTCCCGCCGGCGCCAGGCGGTGCACGAGCTCACCGCCGGCCGCGCTGAACGGCGCGAACGGGATGCCGAGCAGGAGCGCGAGCAGCGCCAGCGCCACGAGGTCGCCGGGGATCGCGAAGAGCGCCAGCCCGAGCGGCATGAACCAGGCGGCTCGCAGGTAGCCGCGGACCGGGGCCCCCGCGGGGTGCATTCCCCACCACAGGCCGCCGGCCGCGCTGCCGACCGCCGTCAGCGCGATCAGCAGGCCGCCTACGCTCTGGCGCCCGCTGATCTCCTCGCCGACGGCGGGCGCGATGACGTCGAAGCCGCCGAAGAGCACGCCGATGGGGAACGTGGCCAGCAGCAGCGTCTGCAGGGCGCGGCTGCGCAGCGGCCCCAGCAGGCGCCGATCGCTGCGTCCGGGTCCGCGCGCCCGGCGCAGCGGCGTCGCCGTCACGAATGCCAGCGTGCCGATCAGCGTGCCCGCGGCCGCCGCGAGCAGGGCAGTCTGCGGCGACACGGCGGCGATCAGCCCCGCCGCCAGCACCGGGCCGGCGATGAACGCCGCCTCGAGCAGCAACGCATCGATCGTCAGGCCGGTGCGGATCAGCGCCGCATCGCCTTCGAGCAGCACCGGCCACATGCTGCGCAGGCACGACAGGACGGGCGGCGTGCTGTCGTCCGACGCGGCCGTTCAGCGGGTCGCGACGGCCGCGACGAGGTCGTCGTCGACCGGAGGCCGGACGGCGCCGGGCTGCCCGTCGCCCCGGCGGTCCACGCCGAGGTCTGAGCCGCGCGCGTGCGGTCCGGCGCGCTCAGGCGGGCCGCTGCGCGGGCACCACGAGCGCGTCGTGAGGTT
>JAHWJM010000161.1 GCA_019348435.1 Actinomycetota bacterium | reverse complement strand
TCGCCCGCAACCGTCCGCGCCGTCGTCGGCGAAGCGGTGACGACCGTGCGCGAGCCCTCGCGAAGCACCGCAACGACAAGCGTGCCGCTTCTTCGTGAGCCGTGCTTTCGAAGACACTGCTCGATGAGCGCCGCCGACGTCTCCACCCAAGGACAAGATGCCACAGCGATCGTGCGCCGAGTTCCGCAGACGAAGCTAGCCCCGGACGGGCGGCGGTTCGCACGCCGCCGTTGGCCGGAGCGGCGTCCGCGCCGCCCACTCGATGACGTCATCGCGCCGTACGCGCTCCGCCGCGCCGGAGCGGACGAGGGGTCCCGCAGTCCTGCGAATACACGCGCCACTCTCCGCGCTCGGCGAGCAGCTTCGCGCCGCTGCGCATGCCGGCGCGCAGCCGCGCAGAGGCATCGGGGCCGGTGATCAACACCATCGGGCGGGGTGCCGGACCGGCGACGCTGACGACCCGCTTGAGCGGCACGCCGAGTTGCCACGCGAGCGCGGTGCGAACGCGCACGTCGCTCGTGGCGAGCGTGCCGCAGCGCAAGAGGCGTTCGCGGCCGACGGCGCGCGTGAGCGCCCGCAGCCGGTCGTTCGAGCGGGCGGTCGCGGCGGCGGTGGACAGCCCCTCTCCCAGCTCTCCGACACGCTCGGGCAGCTGTACCGCGGCAGCGAGAAGAGCTGCGAGCAGGAGCGCGGCGACCACGAGCCGCCGGCGCGCGAGCGCCAGCAGGTGTGCGAGCCCGGCGGCTGCGACGATCCCGAGGATCGCGACAGCCGGGGCGCAGTAGCGGGCGAGGCCGGAATAGCCCGCGGCGGCCATCGCGGCGACGATCACGATCCACGCGGCGGCAGCTGCGCCGAGCGCCAGTCGCGCGCGGTCAGCTGTTCGTGCAGCGACACCCGCGCGAGAGCGGGTGCCGAACATGCCGGCGAGCGCCAGCGGCCAAACCACCGCGAGCGGCATGGCGGCGGCCCGCGCAAGGACATCAGCGCCTTGCTTCAACGGCATTCCGGTGTCCCTGCGGCGCGCCCGCGTCGCGCCGCCGGGAGCGTCGCCGGCTGCGAGCAGGTCGGGAACGAGCCACAGCGCAGGAACGACGATCGCGGTCGAGGCGATCCACGGACGTTGTGCCGGCTCAGCGCGCCATAGCCAGCCGCCGTATGCGAGGAGCAGCGGCCAGGCCTCGGGGCGCGTGAGCGCCGTCAGCGCAGCGAGCGCGAGCGCGAGCCGCGCGCGCCGCGCGAGCGCGGCCGTCGCGGCGCCGAGGGACAGCGCGACGGCCACCGGTTCGGACATGCCGGCGGCGGCCTGTCGCGTCCACAGCGTCGCGCCGTCGGCGAGCAGCAACAGCGAGCCGGCGGCGAACGCGGCCGCCGTTAGCCGCAGCCGCCGATCGAGCTGTGGCGTGAGCGCGAACGCGAGGCGGGCCGCCAGCACGAGCGCCAGCAGCCACGCCGTCTGCACGAGCACGAGCCACAACGCGGGTGCCGCGCTGCCGCCGAGCGAGAGCAGCGCGGTGACGAAGACGGCAAGCGGCTTCCACGACGGCCCGCTCGAGGTGTCGAGGTCAAACGCGGCGAGCTCCCGTCCCCAGACCAGCCACGCCCAGGAGTCGTAGACCGGCTCACCGGCCACGGCCGTCGTGGCCACCGCGACGGCGACGCAGCACCCGACGACGAGCGTGGCCGCCGCGTGGCCGCTGATGCGCGCTGGCGAGGCGCCGCGCGGACCGCCCCGGCGCTGCTTGGCCGCGCTCCCGCCGGCGGCGACCGTCGGGCCGACCAGTGGCTGCCCCGACTGGTGGCGCAGGCGAAGCAGCGGCGTTGGACGCATCGTTTCCTCCGAGGACGTGATGGCGTCCGACCAGCGGGCGCGCCCCACGTGGTCGGCGGGGAGCCGAGAGTGCGGTACGGTGCAACCGGTCGCGGCTGGATCGACCAGGCGGCGACCAAATGCCGACCACACCACTCATGACCGGGAGTAGGGCGTGCCGGGCGTGGACGATCCGCACAACGGCGATGCGACTGCTGGCACGCCGGAGGCGCGCCTCGGGTCAGAGCTTCGGCGGCTGCGCGTGCAGGCCGGGCTGTCCGTGCGCGCATTGGCGCGCACGCTGCATCGCTCGCACAGCGGCATCGTCGAGTACGAGCGTGGGCGGCGACTGGCGCCGGTCGAGGTCGTCGAGCAGTACGAGCAGTTCTTCGCGCTTGCCCGCGGCACGCTCGGCGCTCAGCGTGAACGCGCACGTCTCGAGCGGCTGCAGGACCCGCGCGACGCCACGTTGGACGAGCACCTGGGTACGGTCACGTGCCCGTACATGGGCCTGCGCGCCTTCGAGCACGACGACGCGCCACTGTTCTTCGGTCGTGAGACGCAGGTCGAGCAGGTCCTGACCCGGCTGCGCGAGGCGCGCTTCATGGCCGTCATCGGGGCGTCCGGAAGCGGGAAGTCGTCGTTCGTGCAGGCCGGTCTGGTGGCCGGCCTCATCGCGCCGACGAACGGCGAGGGCGGGGCAAGCGTCGCCGTGCTCACGCCGGGAGCGCATCCGATCGCAGCACTTGCGGACGCCGTGAACCGCGCGATCGGCGGCGCGCAGCCCGTACGGGCGGACGCGCTGATCGCCGATCCGGGACTGTTCGAGAGCGCGACGCGGCGAGCGCGGAGCAGCCCCGTCGTGATCGCCGTCGATCAGCTCGAGGAGCTCTTCACGATCTGCCGCGACGAAGACGAGCGCTGCGCCTTCATCGACGCGTTGAGCGGTGCATGGCGGGATCCGGCGAGCCCTGTCGTCGTCATCGTCGCGCTGCGATCGGACTTCTATGGCCGCATGGCGGCCTATCCGCAGCTGGCGGCCGCCGTCGTCGTGCACCAGACGCTGCTCGGGCCGATGAGCCCGGATGAGCTGCGGCGGGCGATCGAGCAACCGGCCGCGAGAAGCGGCTTGACACTGCAACGCGGCCTCGTCGAGACGATCCTCGAGGATCTCGTCGACGAGCCGGCCGCGCTGCCGCTGCTCTCGCACGCGCTGCTCGAGACCTGGAAGCGCCGGCGACGGCTGATGCTCACGGTCGGCGGCTATCACGAGGCGGGCGGCGTGCGCGGCGCCATCGCGCAGACCGCGGAGCGCACGCTGCAGAGCTTGGACGAGGCCGACCGGCTGATCGCCCGCCGGATCCTGCTTCGCCTGACCGAGGTACGTGAAGGCTCCGAGCCGACGCGCCGCCGCGTGGACCGCAGCGACCTCACGTCGAGCGCTGAGCATCCGGAGCGGCTCGAACGTGTCGTCGGCATCCTCGCCGACGCGCGCCTGATCTCAATCGACGACGGCACGGTGGTCGTCGCCCACGAAGCCCTGATCCGCCACTGGCCTCGGCTGCGCGGCTGGATCGACGCCGATCGCGCCGCCCTGCTCACGCACAGCCGGCTGACGCTCGCCGCGCGGGAGTGGGACAACCTCGACCGCGAAGCAGGCGCGCTGTATCGCGGGGCGCGGCTCGCCACCGCGCTCGAGTGGGCACGAGACCACGGCGATGATCTCAGCGAGCGTGAGCGCGCGTTCCTCGTGGCGAGCCGCGCGGCCGAGGAGCGCGACCTGGAGACCGCCAAGCGCCGGACGCGCCGGCTGCGGGCGCTGTCTACCGCTCTGGCTGCGCTGACGTTCGTCGTCGCGGCGGTCTCGGTCGTCGCCATCGATCAGCGCGACGAGGCGCGCCGGCAGGCGGACGAGGCGATGTCGCTCGCCCTCGTGTCGAGCGCCCTGCCGCTGGTCGACAGCCGGCCCGACGTCTCGCTGCTGCTCGCGTTCGAGGCCTATCGTGCAAGCCCGCGTGTCGAGGCGCGAAACGCGGTGCGCTCGGCGCTCGCGGCAGCGCGCGAGCCCGGGATCCTCTCGACCCTGCACCGCCATGCGGGACCGGTGACGAGCGTGGCGTTCGGCGCCGATCAACGAACGCTGGCATCCGCAGGCAGCGACAACACCATCCGAATCTGGGACGTGCGCGCCCGGAAGCCGATCGGCGCGGCGCTGACCGGTCACACCGCGCCGGTCACGAGCGTCGCCTTCAGCCGCACCGGACGGACGCTTGCGTCGGGGAGCGCCGACAACACGGTTCGCCTGTGGAACGTCCGCACCAGAAAGCCGCTGGGGGTCCTGCGATCAGGTCACAACGGGCCCGTCACCAGCATCGCCTTCAGCCGGGACGCGAACCTGCTGGCCTCCGCGAGCAACGACAACACGATCCGCCTGTGGGATGCGCGAACGCAGGAGCCGGTCGGCGAGCCGCTCGTCGGCCATCGCGGCGCCGTCACGAGCGTGACGTTCAGTCGCGACGGGCGCATGCTCGCATCGGGCAGCGTCGACGAGACGATCCGCCTGTGGGACAGGCGTACCGGCAAGGCAGTCGGCGCACCGCTTACCGGTCACCGCGACTGGGTCGCGAGCGTCGCGTTCAGCCCCACCGCAGACACGCTGGCATCGGCCGGCAACGACAAGACGATCCGCTTGTGGAACGTGCCCACTCGCACCCCCCTCGGGACCGCGCTGACCGGCCACATGGGCGCTGTCACGAGCGTCGCCTTCAGCTCGGATGGGCGCACGCTCGCCTCGGCGAGCACCGACAAGATGGTCCGGTTGTGGGACGCCCGCGCACGCAAGCCGCTGGGGTCCCCGCTCAGGGGTCATACGGGCCCTGTCAGCAGCGTGGCCTTCAACCGCGACGGCCGCACGCTTGCGTCGGCCGGCCTCGACAGGACCGTCCGGCTGTGGGATGCGCGTTCACGCGCACGACTGCGCGGGCCGCCGAGGGGTCACACCGCGCCGGTCCAGACGGTCGCCTTCGTTCCCGGTCGCCGCGTGCTCGCGTCCGGCAGCGACGACGGAACGATCCTTCTGTGGGATGCGCAGGAGCGCAGGCCGCTCGGCCCGCCGCTCGTCGGGCACACCGAGTCCGTCGAAAGCGTGGCGTTCGATCATGACGGGCGGACGCTCGCGTCCGCCGGCTTCGACAGGAGCGTGCGGCTCTGGGACACCAGACGCCGCAGGCAGCTCGGGCCGCCGCTGACCGGCCACACGGCGGCCGTCACCAGCGTCGCGTTCAGCCCTGATCGCCGCGTCATCGCATCCGCCGGCTTCGACAAGGCCGTCCGGCTGTGGGACATACGCGGTCACAGGCAGATTCGACCGCCGCTCGTCGGCCACACGGCAGCCGTCAGCAGCGTCGCGTTCAGCGCGGACGGCGCCACCCTCGCTTCGGCAGGGGAAGACAAGGCGGTGGTGCTGTGGGACGTAGGCGCTCATAGGCAGCTCGAGCCGCCGCTCATCGGCCACAATGCACCGGTCAGCAGCGTCGCCGTCAGCCCAGACGGGCGCACGCTGGCGTCCGCGGGCTTCGACGGGACGGTGCGCTTGTGGGACGCCGTGCTGCGCAAGCCGCTGGGCGCGCCGCTCACCGGCCACACCAACGCGGTCCGGCGCGTGGCGTTCAGTCCGGACGGGCGCACGCTCGCGTCGGCGAGCAGCGACAAGACGATCCGTCTGTGGGACGTACGGACGCGCAGGCCGATCGGCGCGCCACTGACCGGCCACGACGACTGGGTCATGAGCGTCGCCTTCAGTGGCGACGGTCGCACGCTCGCCTCCAGCAGCAACGATCGGACAGTCCGGCTATGGCAGGCGCGCGCCCCGAGGCCGCTCAACGGAACTGCACCTGGCGGCACGCCCGTCACCTCGGCGACGTTCAGTCGCCGGAGCCATGTGCTGCCGGCCGCCCCGATCGACGGGTCGCCTCGCCGTCAGACGGGGGCAACCTGGCGCGACGTCTCCGAGCTGCGCGCGATCGTCTGCAACATCGCCGGAAGCGGCCTGAGCAGGGTCGACTGGACGCGCCACGCGTTCGGAATCCCCTACCGCCGAAGCTGCCCATGAAGCCGCTGGCGGTGACCCGCTCCTGCGCCGGCCGCGGCGTGGCGTCGGAAGTGACCCGGTGGCGGCACGGCGGTGCGGGCGCCAAGGGGCGGCCCTCAGGCGAGCAGCTCCGCCAGCGTGCGCGCTCGGCGCGCCGCGCATCGGCCACCAGCGCGGGGCCGTGGCGTT
>JAHWJM010000160.1 GCA_019348435.1 Actinomycetota bacterium | reverse complement strand
CAGGCTGTTGTTGTTCATCATCGTCGTCTGGCGCCGGCCGGACGTCGTAGACGACCACGGTGATGACGACCTCTTCCTCCGGCTCGAGCGGTGTGCCGGCTTCCGGCGACATGCGGATCACTGTGCGCTCGCGCTGCGGCGGCTCGTCACCCTCGATGAGCTTGCGCTCCTGCTCCTCGACCGAGACTTCGTAGTCGGCGTCCTCCAGAACCTTGCGGGCGCGATCCTCGTGCATGCCCACCACGTCCGGCACCCGCGGCGGCCGGCCCTTGCCGTTGGAGACACGCAGCGTGACCAGCTTTCCGGCCGCCACCCCGGTGTCGGGCTTGGGGCGCTGCCCCACCACCGTGCCGGCCTCGCGGTAGTCGCGGACCTCCTTGACCTCCAGGTGCAGGCTGTAGTCCTCCTCGTACTCCTCGAGCAGGTCGTCGGCGTCGGCGGTGAAGTGGCGCAGGCCGGGCGCGTACTGTTCGCCGAACGCGGCCACCGCCTGATCAAGGGTGACGTCGAGGCCGAGGAAGCTGATCATCCGCGACAGCTCCGCCGAGGGATCCTGCCCGGTTAGGACGTCGAAGTCGACGTACAGCGCGTGGTCCGGCGGGTTGTCGACGAGCGGCTCGGCGTGGCGGTGCTCGACGAGGCGGGGCTGCTGGCCCTGCTGCCCTGAGGCGGCGCATCGCCGGCGGCGGCCGCCGTCTGCTCGACGTGCCGCCGCGGACGGAGATCAGCTCCGCGGAACGGCGCCGCCGCCGGGCGCCGTGACGGGTGCCGAGCCGCCGCTCAGCCGCGCGATCGCCACGACGATGCGATCCTCGCGCGCCTTCGCCGCGTACGTGTCGGCCTTGTTGAACATGAGCGCGAAGCCGATGTCGCGCCCGGCGGCCGTGCGGCAGTAGCCGGCCAGCGCGCTGACGAGGCGCAGCGTGCCGGTCTTGACGTTGCAGCGGCCCGCGGCGGCGGTTCTGCGCATGCGTGACTTCACGGTTCCGGTGACGCCGGTCACCGCGAGCGACCGGCGGAAGGTCTGAGCGATCTGTTGGTTGTGCATGCGCTCGAGCAGGCGGACGACCTGGCGCGGCGTGGCGCGGTTGGAGCGCGAGAGCCCGGACCCGTCGACGATCTTCGGGCGCACGCCGAAGTCGTCGAGCGTGTCGCGCACGACGTCGGCGCCCGTGGCGCGCGAGCCGCGATCGCGGTACCGCGCGCCGAGCTCGCGGAAGAGCATCTCGGCGGCGAAGTTGTTCGAGGGCACGTTGATGTAGCGCGCGAGTTCGCCGATGCTGAGCGACGAGACGAAGGCGACGGTGTTGGCGTTGTCGGGCGCCACGCCGGCCTTGCTCGCGCCCGCAGTCGCGACGCCCGCCGCCTTGAGCTGAGCGGCAAAGCGGCTGGCGGCAAAGCGCGCCGCGTCGAGCCGCGCACGGCCGCGAAGGATTCCGCGGTCGTAGGCCAGCGCGCTCAGGACGCCGCCGAGATCGGGGTCATAGCCCGCGCAGCAGCTCGCGCGCCGCTCGTCGAACGCGCTTTCGTCGCCGACGACTGAACCGGTGATGCGGCGGATGCCGGTCGCGCGGATGTCCTTGGCCAGCTTCGCTGCGGCTGCGTCGCCGAAGAAGGGGTCGCCGCCGCCGACGAGCACGAGGTCGCCGCGCAGCGTGCCGCCCGGCTCGACGACAGCCTCGGGCGCGATCACGGCGCGCGTCGTCAGCGTCGCCGACGGCCGGAGACGCAGCAGCGCGGCCGATGTGGTGAAGAGCTTCTCGACCGAAGCCGGGATCCGGACGGCGTTCTCGCGCTGGGCGTAGAGCTCGACGCCGGTGTCCATGTCGCGCACGTATGCGCCGGACGCGGCGGGCGCCTTGCGCATCTCGCGCTCGAGCACGGACGTCAGCGTCGACTCGCTGATCGCGGCCGCCGGAGCGGCGCCCGCGAGCATCGCGGCGAGCGCGAGCGACGTTGCGATGACCCTTCGCATGTCCGGTACACAACAACGCGCGACCGCCGGCGATGCGCCGGACGTCGATATTCCGGCGTCGGTCCCGCGTAGAATGCCGTGATGGGCGACGTCGTCAAGCTCGAGCCTGCGGAGCGGACGGGCGCCAAGCCGCGGCCGCGGCGCACGCGCTCCAAGACCGCGCTCGTGCTCGGCGGCGGGGGCTTCACCGGCGGGGTCTACGAGATCGGGGCGCTGCGCGCGCTCGACCTGCTGACGCTCAACCGGACCGTCAACGATTTCGATGTCTACGTCGGCACGAGCGCGGGCTCGTTCGTGGCCTCGATGGTCTCCAACGGGGTGACGCCGGCGGAGATGATGCGCGTCGTCGACCACCAGCGCCCGACGACGTTTCCCAAGCTCGACCTCGCCAACCTCCTGCGCCCGAACATCGGCGGCTTCGCGCGCAGCGCTGTCACACTGCCGCTGCGCGCCGCGCAGCTGCTGGGCGGGGCCGCGAGCCGGCTCGGGCAGGTCTCAGCGATGGATCTCGTGCTCGGTCTGGCCGAGGGGCTGCCGTCCGGTGCCTACTCCGGCGCGGGCGTCGAGCGTTACCTGCACAACGTGCTCACGAGCGACCCGTCCCGCAGCGACGACTTTCGCACCGTGGCGCCCGAGCTGTACATCACGGCGACCGACCTCGACACCTGCGAGCGGATCGTCTTCGGGGCCGAGGGCTGGGACGACGTCCCGATCTCGACCGCCGTGCGGGCCTCCACCGCGCTGCCGATGGTCTACTCCCCCGTCAAGGTGCGCGACCGCGAGCTGGTCGACGGGGGGATCATCTCGACGACGAACCTCGACATCGCCGTGGACAAGGGCGCGAAGTTCATCGTCGTCGTCAACCCGCTCGTTCCGTACGTCAACGACTTCAAGACGAAGGTCCGGACGCTGGGCGGCACGCGTACGCGCCACGTCAGCGACATGGGCTTTCCCCAGATCGGCTACCAGGCCTTCAAGATGGTGGCCTACCAGCGCCTGCACGAGATCGCCCGCCAGTGGGAGCAGCGCTATCCCGGCGTGGACATCATCCTCATCGAGCCCGAGGCCGACGACGAGCTCATGTTCCAGACGTCGATCATGAACTACACATCACGGGTCGAAGTCGCGCGCCACGGCTTTCAGTCGGTCACGACGCAGCTCGCGGCGGGCTATCCGCGCTTCCGCGAGATCTGCCAGCGCCACGGCATCCAGATCTCCGCCACCCGCGTGCGGAATGTCCTCAAGCACCTCGAGGCCGAGCAGGGCCGCACCCGCGCGTGGCGCAAGATCCTCGAGCAGACGACCGGCACACTGCTGCGCCAGTCCGCCGACCAGAGCCAACGCGGCTAGGGCCGGGCGCCCGCCCCAGAACGCGGTGCGCCCGCGGAGTCCGCGGGCGCAGCCGGCAAAAGATGGTGTCGCAAGGCGCTCAGAGCTTGGCAGGCTCGCGTTCGCGCTGCTCGGCGTCGAGGCTCGTGAGGAAGAGCGACTTGTCGATTCTGCCCTGGAAGATCGGTACCCCCATCTCCATGCACTTGGAGATCACGTCGCGACGGTCAAGGCCGGCTTCGCGCGCGAGTTCGGTGGGGGTGAGGTGATTGGGCATCGGCAGAGACCCTCCTGGTGTGGTTTAGAGCACTCCTACCTTGTACCACCCCCGGTGGACGGGCTCAACGCCGATCGTCAGATCGGGTTCGGAACCTCGACGAATTCATGGCGAATCTCGAAGCGTTCGGCCAGCAGATCACCGAGCCGGCGCACGCCGAACGTCTCGGTCGCGTAGTGGCCGGCGGCGATGAAGTGGATGGCCTCCTCGTGCGCATGGGTCATGACCCGCTCCGCCGGCTCACCCGTCAGGAACGCGTCATGGCCGGCCGCGACGGCATCGCCGAGGTAGTCCGACCCCGCTCCGGAGACGATGCCGATGCTGCGCACGCGCTCCGGGCCCGCGGGAAACACCAGCGGCTGGCGTCCGGTGATTCGCTGGACGCGCTCGACGAGTTCGGCGACCGCCATCCCATCGCCCGCGAAGCGGGCGGCCGCGCCGATCGGCGCGCCGCGATGCAGCGCGAACGGCTCGTGCGACTCGCAGCCGAGGCCGGCCGCGAGCAGCGCGTTGTTGCCGACGTCCTGATGGGCGTCGAGCGGCAGGTGGTAGGCGGCCAGCGCCATGTCGTGGTCAAACAGCAGCTTCAGCCGTCGCTTGGCCGACGGTGACAGCGCCAGCGGCGCCCCAGTCCAGAACAGCCCGTGGTGGACGATGATCAGGTCGGCGCCGAGCTCGGCCGCGCGCTCGAAGAGCGCGGCGCTCGCCGAGACGCCGGTGATAATGGTGCTGACTTCCTGCGGACCGGGTACCTGCAGTCCGTTCGGCCCGTAGTCGTGAAAGGACGCGGGTGAGAGCAACTCGTCAAGGTAAGCCAGAATGTTGTCGAGCACCGCAATGAACGCTACAGTTCACCGGCTGTCGCGGAAGCCCCGGCCGGGAACCCGGCCCGCGCAGAAGCCACTTCCAGCGGAGGGATAGGGAGTCATGTCTGCCTTGGCAGTCGCCATCAAGCCCGCGGATTGCGAGATTGATGACGTCGATCTGGTTGCGGCGGTACGCGCCGGCGACGATCGGGCCTTCGACGCCCTCTTTCGGCGCTACCAGCCGCGGATCGCGGCCTACGTCGGGGGGATGGTCCGCGATCGCGAGCGCGCCGAGGACATCACGCAGGAGGCCTTCATGTCGGCGCTGCGGTGCCTGCGCCAGGACCACGCGCGCGAGATCCACTTCAAGCCGTGGATCTACGAGATCGCGAAGAACAAGTGCATCGACGCCCATCGGCGCGCGTGCCACACGACGGAGGTCTCCTTCGACGCCCACGACGAGCTCGGTGCCGCTGAGCACGGCCGCCTCGCGAAGCCCGCCGCGACGCCCGAAACCGCCGTCGAGGGGAAAGCCGACTTCGACAACCTGCGCGGCGCGTTCGGCGGCCTGTCGCAGGTGCACCACGACATCCTCGTGATGCGCGAGTTCGAGGGACTCTCCTACCGTGAGATCGGCGACCGCCTCGACATGAGCCGCGGCGCGGTCGAGGGCACGCTCTTTCGGGCGCGCAAGCGCCTCGGCGAGGAGTACGAGGAGCTCGTCAGCGGCAAGCGCTGCCTGCACGTGCAGCGTACGGTCGCGGACGCAGGTCTGAGTGCCGCCGGCCGGCGCGACCAGCGTCTCGTCGCGCGCCATCTCGCGCACTGCCAGCCCTGCCGCCGCTACGCCCATCTCGCGGGCGCCGACATCGAGCTCGTGCGTCCGTCCATGCCCGCGCGCGTCGGTGCGTTCCTGCCGCTGCCGGCGTTCCTGCGCCGGCTCTGGGGCGGCGGAGACGTCGGGCACCTCTTGAGCCAGCAGGCCACGCGTCCGGCCGCGCAATGGGCGAGCCACGTCGCGGGAACCGTCGATCCGGGAACCATGTCGACCTGGGCGAAGGTCGCCGTGACGGCCGCCACGGTGGCGATCGCCGGCGGGACGACCATCGCGTATCGCGCGCCGGACGTCGCCTCGCCGCCGTCCGCCGCAGCGGCGCCGGCGCCGCGCGGGAGCGGCATCGAGAACGCGCTCCCGGCTGCTGCAAATCGCACGACGAGCGGGTCCCCGGCCGCGACAATTGCCGCCGGGCAGCCCGATGCCGCGGCTGCCGGGACGCCGCCGACGGCCGACGTCGGTGGCCCCACGGCGGGTGCGAAGAGCGGGCCCGCCGGGTCGCGCGCTGGAAGCGGCGGAGGCTCATCGCGGGCCGATGGCCAGATCCGCGATGTCGATCCGCAGCCCACTCCCGGCGGCCTGCCGCAGGCGCCGCTGGACTCCGGCGGTGCGCCGCAGATCACGGTCGCGCCGGTGGTCGGCGCCGTCGGCGGCACGGCTCCCGGCGCCGCGCCACCGCGAGCCCCTACCACTGATGCTGCGGGGCCGGTCGAACCCCGCCGGCCGCTCGGCGCCGCCGCGCCGAACGGGTCGCTGGGGAGCGCAACGCCCGAGACGGGCAACATCCGTGCCCCAGCGCCGGTGCGGGGCGTGGTGCCTAGACCGCGCGAGACGCGCGACCATCCGCCCACCGCCGCCGGGGATAGATCG
>JAHWJM010000015.1 GCA_019348435.1 Actinomycetota bacterium | reverse complement strand
CGACGAACCGCGCGAGCTCCCGGTCGACGCCTTCGCGGGTTGCCATCTCATACTCGATCGCGCCGAAGACATAGAAGCCGACGCCCGCTCCGCTCCCGAGCAGGTGCAGGCTCGCGGCCAGCTGCCCGAACGTCACGCCGCGGCCCCGGAACAGGTGGATCAGCCCCACGCTCGCCCCGAGCAGCAGCAGCATCCCGAGCAGGAACAACACCCCGCTGAGCACATACGCCGTCTGGTTGTCGGCGATCTGCCGGAACCGCTCCAGGGTCTCGTCGGCGTCGATCCCGTTGCCCACCATCGTCGCGATCAGCATGAGCGCGGGCGCCAGGATCAAGGCAAGCGCGGTGTAGGTCCGGGCGAAGTTGCGCCCGTCGGAGAGCTTGAGCATCCGAACCTCCTCGAAGGTGTTAAGTCCCCCGCGCCACCGCTGCGGACGACCTGAGCGGCGCCAGGATACCCTTGGGTTCGAGCGCCAGCAAAGCGTGCAGACGCGGCCATGCGAGGCCGGCACGCGGCTGCGTCGACAGCAGCGCCAAGCTCTCCTCGTTGCGGCGGCGACGGGTGATCAGCCGAGCTCCGTCCCCAGCCAGATCACCAGCGCCCCCAGCGCCAGCACCCCCAGCAGCGCCGCCAGCACCCGCGACGGCGCCGTCTCCTTCACCGGCTCGTCGCTCACGATCTCCGCCTGCAGCAGCACCTCCCGCGCGGCGCCATGGCCCGACGCCGGCACCAGCACGTCGCGCGGGCCTGCTGCGAGCATCTCGGGAACGTCGAAGCCGCGGGTGCGGCGCAGGGTGGACGGAACCCCCTCTTCCAAAAGCAGGCCCTGGATGAACTCGGCCTCGGCCAGGTTCATCGCGCCGGCGACGCGCACGAGGTTGCCCTCGATGTAGCGCGGGTCGACCTTGCGCGCGCGCGCGTGGCGCTCGCTCAGAGGCTCCTCGATCGCCTCGGCGCCGCCCAGCACCAGAGGCATGTGGCAGGACCGGCAGAAGCGCTCGTCGGGCGGATGGGGCTCCGCGCACCGTGGGCAGACGAGCGTGCCTATGTCAGACCACCTCGAGCTCGACTTCCCGGATGACGCCATCTTCGATGAGGTAGGACCGCACCTCGGGCTCGGCGTCCTCGGCCTTCGGGACCCCGACGATGAGCCATTCCACCCCGGGCCAGCCGGCGGCGAAGTTCACGTCGGTCTGCGACGGATATGGCTCCGATCGAGTGTGCGAGTGGTAGATCGCCACGAGCGCGTCCTCGCCCTCCTCCTCGTCGGCGAACGCGAACTTGATCAGCTCACGGCCGTCGATGTCGAAGCGAAACGGGCTCGCCGCGAGGTTCTCCAGCGCATGCGCGGCGGTCGCCGACCCGTCGCGGCCGACGATCAGGCCGCAGCACTCGTTCGGCGCGTCGCGGATGGCGTGCGCGACGATCTCGTCGAGCAGTGCACGGTCGATCCTCACCGCGCCAAGGCTACGCGCTGCAATGCGGCGGCCCGCTCAGGCCTTCAGGCGCTTCGTGTCGTCGTCGTCGTCCTTGACGGACATGTTCGACACCGAATCCTTGAACTCGCGCAGGCCGCGGCCGAGCGAGCGGCCGGCCTCCGGCAGCTTCTTCGGTCCGAGTACGACAAGTGCGATCGCCAGGATGAGCAGCAGCTCTCCGGGCCCGAGGTTGAATGGCATGGCTTAGAAGCCCTCCTGTAGGTCTTGACGGAATGGTGACATCACTGCTCTCCGGTCTCGAAGGCGTTGGGCAGCGGGTCCCGGCCGGCCCTCCGGCGCAGGACGACGAGATGCTGGCCTTCGTTGGCCATGATCGACGCGCTGGTCTGCAGCAGCTTCGGCTCGCTGAGCTTCGCCTGTGCATCGAAGTACGCGGCGACGGCGGCCGTCTCGAGTTCGATGAGGAAGCTCAGCGCGTCCTCCTGCGAGCGCACGTCGCGCAGTCCCTCGACGACCTGGTCGACGTCGGCGGGCCCCTCCGGTGGCGCGGGTGGCGTGCCGCCAAGGCTCGTAAGCGACCTCGTCAGCGTCGCGGCGTGCTCCTGCTCATGGGCGCGAAAGCGCCGCAGCACGCGGCGGACGGACGGCGACAGCAGCTCCCCGCCGATCAGGCTGTCGTAGGCGACGACCGTCACGCGCTCGAGGTTGATCGCCTTCGCCAGGATCGGCGCGTCGCCGTCGCCGCCGGCCTCGGCGAACGCGCTGCGCACCGACCACAGCAGCGGGATCGAGGAAGCCACGAGTGCCGTGCCACCGAGGCCGAAGCCACGTCGCAGCAGCTCGCGGCGGTCGCGCTCGAACGCCGCCACCTCGGCAGTCGACGCCGCACCGTCGGTGATTGCGACGAACGCCATCACGCCGCCTTGCCCGTCACGAACGCCGCCGGCACCGGCTCACGCCCCAGCGCGTCCAGCAACACGCTGGCGTGCTCGGCCTCGTTGGTGATGATCGACGCGGCGGTCGAGCGCAGCTTCTTCTCTGAGAACTTCGGCAGCGCGTCGATGTACGCGGCGATGGCGGTGTTCTCCAGATCCAGCGCGAAGCGCAGGACGTCGGCCTCGGTGCGCAGCACGGGGAAGTCGTAGTCGCTCTTCGCCCGGTTGGGCTTGCCGTCGAGCTCCTCGATCGACCCGGAGAGGCCGTCGGCGTGCGCCTGCTCCTGCTCGAGGAAGACCTTGACGATCCCCAGCCGCTCGCCGCCGAGCTTCGGCGCCCCCGCCTTGTATGCGGCGATGGCCATGAACTCGAGGTCGAGCAGGCCGTTGAGGATCTCGACGTCCGCCTGGTCGGACTCGTCCGGCCCCAGCCGCACGGGGTTCTTCGTGTCGTCGCTGCACGCGCCGAGCAGCACCGCCGACGCGCCGGCGACGCCCACGCCCGTCATGCGGAAGAAACGCCTGCGCGACTGCGGGTCGCGCAGGAAGTGGTCGAGCTCCATCTCAGTCTCCTGTAGGGGGTCCTGCACGCTACATACGGCTGCGCGCCGTCGCTCGACGTACGGTCGGTGGCAACGATCGCTACACGACCACGTGCGGGCGCGGGCGCCCGCCGGATCACCACCAGACGGTGGAGTCCAGGTTCTCGATCTCCTCGACGGGCTTGGTGTAGATGCCGGAGGAGAGGTACTTCCAGCCGTCGTCGCAGACGACGAAGACGATGTTCCCCTCGTCGATCTCGTTGGCGATCCGGACGGCGACGCGGGCGATCGCGCCCGACGAGACGCCGGCGAAGATGCCCTCCTCGTCGAGGAGCTTGCGCGTCCAGATGATCGCGTCGGTGTTCGTGACGAAGATCTTGCGGTCCAGCAGGCTCAGATCGATGATCTCCGGGATGAAGCCGTCGTCGAGCGAGCGCAGCCCCTGCACGGGCTCGCCCTGCATCGGCTCGGCGGCGACGATCTTGACGGCGTCGCCGAACTCCTCCTTGAAGCGCCGGCCGTTGCCCATCAGCGTGCCGCCGGTGCCCAGCCCGGCGACGAATGCGGTGATCTCGTCGAGCTCCTCGAGGATCTCCTTCGCCGTCCCGTTGTAATGGGCCAGCGGGTTGGCCTCGTTGCCGTACTGATAGGGCATGTAGTAGCTGTCGGTGTCGCGCGCGATCTCGCTGGCCATCGCGACGGCGCCGTTCGAGCCCTGGTCGCCCGGGCTGTAGACGATCTGCGCGCCGTACATCTCGAGCAGCTGCGTGCGCTCCGGGGTGACGTTCTCGGGCATCACGACCTTCAGCGGATAGCCCTTGCGGCGGCAGATCATCGCGAGGCTGATCCCGGTGTTGCCGGACGTCGGCTCGAGGATCGTCTGGCCGGGCCTGATCAGCCCCTGCTCCTCGGCGCTCTCGATCAGCGAGCGTGCGACCCGATCCTTCACCGAGCCCGTCGGGTTGGCGGACTCCATCTTCGCCCAGATCCGCACGCCCGGCTTCGGGCTCAGACGCTTGAGCTCGACGAGCGGCGTGTTGCCGATCGCCTGCACGATGTCGCCGTAGCGACCGCCGCAGGGACGGTTCTGGAGCGGCGGAAGGCCCATACGTCCCATCAGTGTAGACCGCGCGGGCAGTTGCGCTGAGGCCGTAGCGCGCCATCTTGACGCGGGGACACCCGCGAGGACGGAGCTCGTACGCAACTGAGGTGCAGGAGCCTTCGCTAAGTTCCTCCGGCCGCGCTCCGACACACGCGGACATCCGCATGGTCTTCCCCACGGTCCAGTTCGCAGTCTTCTTCGCGATCGTGCTCGCGCTCTCGTGGGCTCTCATGCGACGCCGGCACGTCTGGAAGACGACGATGATCGCGGCCAGCTACCTGTTCTACAGCGCGGCGGGCCCGATCTTCTGCCTGCTGCTGGCCGGCATCACGCTCGGCAACCAAGCGGCGGCGAAGCTCCTCGTTCGCACCGACGATGCGCGCGCGCGCAAGCGCATCGTCGCCGGCGCGGTCGCGCTGAACCTCGTGACCCTGGGCGTGTTCAAGTACTACGGCTTCTTCGCCACCGAGGTCAACGCGACGCTCGACCACTTCGGCCTCGGCCTGTCGGTGCCGCTGGCGGCGATCGCGCTGCCGGTGGGGATCAGCTTCATCGTCTTCCAGGCGATCTCCTACACCGTCGACGTGTACCGCCGCGAAATTCCGGCCGCCGGGACGATCGATGTCGCGCTGTATCTCAGCTTCTTCCCGCAGCTCGTCGCCGGGCCGATCGTCCGCGCGCGGGAGTTCATGCCGCAGCTCGAGATGCCGCGCGACCCGCGCAAGGTCGCCGTCGGCGCCGGCGTCGCGCTGATCATCATCGGCCTCGTCAAGAAGGTGGCGATCGCCGACACGCTCGCGCGAGAGATCGTCGACCCCGTGTTCGGCGTTCCCCAGGCGTACGCCGCGCCGGACGTCTGGCTGGCCACCTATGCCTACGCCGTCCAGATCTTCTGCGACTTCTCTGGCTACACCGACATCGCGATCGGCGTGGCGCTGCTGATGGGCTTCGTCTTCCCACAGAACTTCGACCGTCCCTACCGCGCCGCCAGCTTCGGTGAGTTCTGGCAGCGCTGGCACATGACGCTGTCGCGCTTCTTGCGCGATTTCCTCTACATCCCGCTCGGCGGCAACCGCGGCGGCCGCTGGCGCACGATCCGCAACCTCATGATCACGATGGGCCTGGGTGGCCTGTGGCACGGCGCAGCCTGGGGGTTCATCCTGTGGGGCCTGATCCACGGCATCGCGCTGGTCGTCGAGCACCAGTTCCGCGGCCGCGTCAAGCTGCCGCGCTGGTTGGGCTGGCTGATCGTCTTCCACGTCGTGGTGCTCGCGTGGATCCCGTTCCGCGCGCCCGACCTCGGGCTGGCGAGCGCGTTCTTCGCCCAGCTCGTGCAGCCGGGACCGGCGACGCTGTGGACGGTCCCGGTCGTGCTCGCGACGTTCATCGTCATCGCCTCGCAGCTCGTGCCCGCCAAGCCGCTGGATGCGCTGCGCCTACGCTTCGAGCGGCTGCATCCCGCGGCCCTGGGAGCGAGCATGGCGATCGTGATCATGCTCGTCGCTGCGACCGTCTCCAGCCAGGGTGTGCCACCGTTCATCTACTTCTCGTTCTAGAGAGCGCCACCCATGCCACGAGACCTCCACAACCCCTTCATCCTCGACCGCGAGACCGGCCGCACGATGCGCGCCCGCGATGCGCTCATCTGCGTCTTCGTCGCCGTCATCCTGCTGCTGCTCATCGAGGGGGCGTCGATCCGAAACTCCGGCAAGAAGATGGATTCGGGGATACAGCGCACGGTCGTGTTGGCCGTCGGGCACCCCGCGGGATGGCTCGCCGACCAGCTGCCGCTCGCCGCGGCGGCCGACAAGCTGACCGCGGCGCTGTCGCCGGACGAAGAGCTCACGGGCGGCCCGGGCGGCTTCAACGACGCGCCGGGCAGCACCGGTGGCGCGCAGGCCGCGGGCACCGGCGGCGGCGAGACGGAGGTGGCGCCGATCACGAGCGACTACTTCGACCCCTACGAGCTGGGCGTCAAGCCCGAGCCGCTGCCCGCGCTGAAGAGCCTGCTCGTGACGGGAGACTCGCTCGCCCAGCCGCTCGACGTCCAGGTTGCCCGCAGCCTCGCCGACGAGGGCGTTGCGACGACGCGCGACGTGCACCTGGGCACCGGCATCTCGAAGAGCGACCTCGTCGACTGGGGCCTGCTCTCCGACAAGCAGGTCGAGGACGAGGAGCCCGACGCCGTCATCATGTTCATGGGCGCCAACGAGGGCTTTCCGTTCCCGGTCGCGGGTGGCGGCAGGGAGCAGTGCTGTAGCGCCGAGTGGGCCGCCACATATGCCGCACGGGCGCGCAGCATGATGGACACGTATCGCCGCGACGGCGACGCGCGCGTGTACTGGCTGACGCTGCCGATGCCCCGGGAGCCGGCCCGCCAGGAGATCGCGCGGGCCGTCAACGCGGCGATCGCCGTGGCCGCGCAGCCCTACCGCTCGCACGTCCGCGTGCTCGACATGACCGAACTGTTCACGCCGGGCGGGCGCTACCGCGCGGCGATGCCGATCGGCGGCCGCGCAACGCTCGTGCGCGAGCCCGATGGCATCCATCTCAACGAGGCCGGCGCCCGATTGGCGCTGGATGTGGTGCTCGAGCGGCTGCGGGCGGACTTCGCGTCGCTGGGGTAGCGCTGGCCGGTCGTCTACGTGCTATGCCGTCGGGAACGTTCGCGGCCTCGCGTGGGTGGTGAAGTTCCAGGCCATCGTCTCGAGCTGGTTCCACAGTTGCTCGCGGTGCGCAGGCGCCAGGTCGGCGTCATCGATGGCGATCCGCATCGCTTTCAGCCACGCATCGCGGTGCGGGCGCGCGATCCGGAACGGTATGTGGCGTGCTCCCAGGCCGGTCCGGCCGCGCAGCTGCGAGTACGTCGCCGGGCCGCCCCACTGCTGGATGAGAAACAGGCGCAGGCGCTCCTCGGCCGGAGCGAGATCCTCTTCGGGATACAACGGGCGCAGGACGTCGTCGTCTGCGACGAGCTCGTAGAAGCGCGCGACGATGCGGCGGAACGTCGGCTCCCCGCCGACAGCCTCATAGAAGCTGCGCGGCTGCGCGGGTTGCGGCTCGCCCGTCACGTCCGGAACGCTACCGGGGCAGCGAGCTGGCGCACACACCGTGGGCTCGGTTGCGCTCGGCGACGAGCGGGGAACCCGAGGGAGTGGCGACTGCGTACGTGGTTGAGCCGCATGGTGGCGTAGGACCGGTGCGCTTCAGCATGAGCCGCGCCGAGGCCCGTGCCGCGATGCCCGCCGCGCCCGTCGCCTTCGGGCGCCAGGCGGGCGAGACGCCGGTCGATGCCTGGCACGACTTCGCGCTGCAGGTCTTCTACGACGCCGACGACCGCGTCGAGTACATCGAGGTTGAGCGCGACGAGGCACTGCAGCCGGTGCTCTATGGCGAACCGATCCTCATGCTCCCCGTGGAGCGCGCGCTGGCGCACGTGCGTCAGTACGGCCACGACCAGCCCGACGACGACGAGCTGCCCTACGCGTACGTGTTCTGTGCGCTCGATCTCGCGCTCTGGCGTCCGCACGACGGAGAGCAGGACGCCGGCTGCTTTGCGTCGCTCGGCCTCGCGCGCCGGGGTGGTTTGCCGGCCAAGGCGTCCCGTCAGCTCATGAACCCCAACATCACGTCGTGAGCGTGCTTCGCCTTCTCTTGCCCGCGAAACTCGATCTCGTACGTCGCGCTGCCCACCGAGACGGCAATGGAGCTACTGGAGGCGATCCTCCCCAGCATGCTCTTGTCGCTGATGAACGAGACGGCATTGATCTTGCGGTAGGGAACCGAGGTCAGCGCGACCCTCTTGCCGACGAAGCCGTTGTCCTGCAGGACCAAGCGGCGGTTCGTCAGGCCGATGAAGCCGGTCCCGCCGCCCTTGCCGTCGTACACGGCGATGATGCTCTCGCCTGAGAGCAATCCGGCCTCGATCTTGTCGACCTGGTCCTGCTTGTCGAACGGGAAGGCTCCCGTGTGATCTGTAGTGCTCATCGACGCAGCCTCCCGCCTGCGTCGTTGGACCGCAAGTTGATCGCTACGGTGGATGCAGCATGCGTGGTCGGCCGCTCAAGGCACTCATCGCCGCCGTCGCCGTCATCGCGGCGGTCGTCGTGGTACCGACGATCGTGCCGAGCTTGAGCGACCTCAACCCGTTCGAGACGGAGACCAAGGACCGCAGCCAGCCGTCTCTGCTGCGCTCGCTCGAGTCGCTGGCGGAGTACCGGGCCGCGACGGGCAACTACCAGCAGCTCGTCGACATCGAGCGCGACGTCGGACTTCTGCCCTCGTTCCTGGCCGGCGAGCGAGCATTGCTGATCGCCGCCGGCAGCGTCGATGCCGTCGTCGACTTCAGCGGCCTGGACGCGCGCAGCGTCCAGGTCTCCGAGGACCGCACCGCCGTGACGGTGACGCTGCCGGCGCCGCATCTCTCCGAAGCGCGCGTGGACCTCAAGCGCAGCCGCGCGCTCGACACGAAGCGCGGGCTGATCAACCGCGTCGGCGACCTGTTCGACGACGACAAAGACGAGCAACGCGAACTGCTGCTGGTGGCCGAGCGCCGGATCGCGCGCGCCGCGCAGGAGAACCCGGGACTGCTCACGCTCGGCGCGCGCAACACGCGCACGATGCTCACCGGCATGCTCAGAGCGCTCGGCTTCGAGGAGATCACGATCCGCTTCGCTCGGCCGCCGGCCGAGACTTGAGCTGCGTCAGGCTCAGCTGAGGGCCTGGATCCTCTGAACGGGCCGCACCGCCTCGTACGTTCGTCGAGGACGCTTTCGTCGAGGCGGCCACCAGGCGACGATGCGTCCATCAGGTCCGTGAGCACGGTGGCTCAGGATCCCCACACAGCGTCAGGACGTCATGACTTCGCATCGGTCGCTCCCGGCCCGCAGTGGCCGGTTTCCTCAGCGCTTGGCCCGTTGCGCCCCGGCAGTCGTGATGCTGCTGGCCGCCGGCGCGCTGCATCTGGTCGCGCCGATGGCAGCAGCCAAGCCGAACGCGAAGGAGCGCGGTCTCAGGGCCGCGGCCCACGCCGAGCATGTCCCGCCCGGCCAGCAGAAGAAGGCAGTCGCGCAGGGGCCCCGGGCACAGGCGGCGCTCGTCGAGGGTGGGGCGGACGAACCCGCCGTCGCGCAGACGAGCACGAAGAAGACGACCAAGGCCGCCCGACCGGCGAAGGCAGCGGCCAAGGCCAAGCCGTCCAAGCAACCTGCGACACCGGATGCCGAGCCGACGTCGCCGATTGCCCTCGCACCGGCGCGGCTCATCGTGCCCTCGGCGCCGAGCTTGTCTGCTGCGCCGCCCGCCGCGTCGGCAGACAGGCGACGCACCGCGGCGAACTCCGCCGCGCAGCCAACCCGGCGGGTTCGTGCGCGCACGTCCGGAACCCGCCGGACCGCGCCGGCGCCGGCCACCACCGGTCGGCCGGGTGTCGTCCTGAGCGCGGCGCTCGCACCACCCCCCGCTCTGGCCCGCGTGCGCCCAGACGCGCGTCAGAACGCAGGCGCCCGCCAGGACGCCGGCGCGCGTCGAGTCGCCGGCGCCGCCGCATCGCCGCTGACGCGGACGGTCGTGCGGGTCCTCGAAGTCGTCCCGCTCCAACTGCGCGTCGCGCTCGGAGCCCTGGCCGTTCTGGGTCTCCTGCTGGCTGGCGCTACGGGCGTGCAGACCCTCCGCCGGCGGCGACTCGAGCGCCAGCGCCGCCTGCTGCTCGCCGACGTCGGGGTGCTGCAGTCGGCGTTGCTGCCCGATCTTCCGGAACGGATCGGCGGTGCACGCGTCTCGGTCGCGTACCGTCCCGCGGACGGCTTGGCGGCGGGCGGGGACTTCTATGACGCCTTCGAGCTGCCCGGCGGCCGCACCGGCGTCCTCGTCGGCGACGTCGCCGGCCACGGCCGCGCCGTCGTGCCGCTGACCGCGCTCGTGCGCTACAACGTGCGCGCCTACCTCGAGGCGGGCCTCTCGCCGCGCGCCGCCGTGCACGTCGCCGGGAACGTGCTCGTTCCCCATCTGGGCGAGCTTCAGGTCACGATCGTGGTCGCGATCTTCGATCCCGGGACGGGACGCCTCACCTATGCGTGCGCGGGTCACGCGCCGCCGCTGGTGCTCGCAAGCGTGACGCCGCCGGTGACCGCCTGCTCCTCGCCGCCGATCGGCGCCGGCGCCGCGACGGGACGGCGCCAGACGACGATCGCCTTTGCGCCGGGCGCCGTCGCGTGCTTTCACACCGATGGCCTCGATGAGGTGCCGCTGCGCTACGGGCGGCTTGGGCGCGAGGGCGTCGCCGACGAGCTTCAGGCGGTCGCTCCGCAGTGCGACGCCGGTGATCTGATCGCCGGCGTCGTGCGCCGCAGCGCGCGCCAACCGGACGATATGGCGGCCTGCATCCTCACGGCGCTGCCGGGCGGCGCCGACGGCTGGTCGTTGCGGCTCGAGGAGCTCGAGGTCGATCGCGCGGCGCTGAGCAGCGGCGCCGCGCAGCGATTCCTGCTGGCGTGCGGTGTGGGGGGGCCGTGCGTCGGCAGGGCACTGCGCGAAGCGGATGCCGTCATCGGCCGCGACGGGGCGGCGGTCATCGAGGTCCGCGTCGGTGAGGCGCTCGCGTCGGTGCGTGTCTCCCCGCCGCCGGGCGTCATCCTGCCGATCGGGCGCCGAACCGCCATGCCCGCGGCCGCAGCCGCGGCCTAGACCCGGCCGACCACAGGCGCAGGACGGCCCGGGCGCGCAAGGTGCGATATCCGCACGCCGCGCGTCACGACCCGTCCTCCTCGCGCGACCCCCTCTCGGCGCACGCCCGGATCGCTTCTGCGTACATGCGCGCGCGGGCGCGGTATCCGGAGGGCGAGGCGTGGACCTCGTCGTCGCTCATCAGCGAGGAATCGCGCGCGACCTCCCGCGCCCAGTCGACGAGTTCGAGCTCGAGCTGGGGATCGCGCGCGAGTCGGCGCAGCAGGGCGTTCGCGTCGTCGTAGCTGACGCCGTTGAACGGCGGCGCTGCGATCGTCGCCCACACCGCGCAGCCGCCGGGCCGCGCCGCCGTCACGCGAACCGCGGCCTCCAGGGCGCCGACGTCCTGCGGGTGGTCGTTGGTGAAGAGGCTGATCGCGAGGATCGCCGGGGGCGCGGGTTCGGCAGCGAGAACTCGCATGCCCTCGGCGAGCGGCCGGCCCCACCGGGCATCGATCCGCACCCGCCAGCCGGGCAGCGCCGCCGGCAGCAGATCCGCCTTTTCCTCGGCGAGCGAGTCGCCGACGACGAGCACCTCGCGCTCGGCCTCGGTCCCCGGCGGCGGATCGGCGATCGACACCGGCGCGCCGTCCCCCGCCACCTCGTCTTCCTCAGAGCCGCAGCCGACGAACGTCAGCGCGACCAGCAGGACGGCGAGGGCGTGCCGTGCGCGCATCTTCGACCGTCCAGCCCCGCGCGGCCTGCGCCGCCGGTCCCACCTCGGGCTCAGCCGCCGGCCATCGCCGGCAGGATCACGAGCACGTCGCCCGTGCCGACCGGGGTCTCGAGGCCGTCGAGGACGCGCACGTCCTCGTCGTTGAGGTAGACGTTGACGTAGCGGTTCAGCTCGCCGCCCTCGGCGAACATCTGCGGCTGCGTGGCCGGATGCTGGTCGGCGAGCGAGCGCAGGACGTCGCCTACGTTCTCGCCGTCGGCGTCGACCTCCTTGACGCCGCCGACCGACGGGCGCAGGACTGGGGGGATGCGTACGGTGGCCATAGGGACGGTGTTTCTAGCACGCCGCGGGCATCCGGCCCGCGCCCATGATGTTCAGCGGCTTCATCCGGTCGCCGTTTTTCATCCAGCAGCGGCGCAGAACGCCTCGTAGTCGGGGAACACGCCCATCTCGTCGTCGGCGATCTCGTCGGGCGAGCGCGAGCAGACGGCGCACTCGGGGTCGCGGCGCACCTTCAGCTCGGTGAACGTCGCACCGAGCGCCTCGTAGAGCAGCAGGCGCCCGATGAGCGGCTCGCCGGCGCCCACGACGAGCTTGATGACCTCGGTCGCCTGCAGCAGGCCCATCGTCCCCGGCAGCACGCCGAGCACGCCGTTGGCGCCGCAGCTCGGGGCCAGCTCCGCCGGTGGCGGCACCGGGTACAGGCAGCGGTAGCACGGGCCGTCGTAGGGCGCGAACACCGAGAGCTGGCCGTCGAAGCCGAGGATCGAGGCGCTGACGACGGGGATCCTCAGGCGCACCGTGGCGTCGTTGAGCAGGTAGCGCGTCGGGAAGTTGTCGACGCCGTCGACGATGACGTCGTAGCCCTCGATGATCTCCATGATGTTCGAGGCGTCCATCCGCGTCTGGTACTTCACGACGTTCACGTCGGGGTTGATCGCCTTCATCGCCTCCTCGGCCGAGTCGACCTTCGGCTCGCCGATGCGGTCGGTCGTGTGGATGACCTGGCGCTGGAGGTTGGAGAGGTCGACGACGTCGTCGTCGACGATGCCGATCGTGCCGATGCCGGCGGCGGCGAGGTACAGCGCGGTGGGCGAGCCGAGGCCGCCGGCGCCGAGCAGCAGGACCTTCGCGTCGAGCATCTTCTGCTGGCCCTCGGCGCCGATCTCCGGCACGAGCATGTGGCGGCTGTAGCGCTCGCGCTGCTCGGGCGTCATGACCTTCGGGACCTCGACCTTGTAGCCGCGGTCCTTCCACAGCGTGTAGCCGCCGGTCATCGACTCGACGTTCTCGTAGCCGAGCTCCTCGAGCGTCTTCGCGGCGAGCGCCGAGCGTGTGCCGGAGGCGCAGTAGAGGACCACGTGCTGGGAGCGATCGGGAACGGTGCCCTCGATACGCGATTCGAGGTAGCCGCGCGGGACGTGCTTGGCGCCGGGGATGAGGCCGCGGGCGACCTCCTCGCTCTCGCGCACGTCGACGATCGCCGGAGAGCCGTCGCCGCTGCCGTTCTGCAGCCGCTGGTTGACATCGCCGGGATCGACCTCGGCGACCTGGTTTCTGATCTGGCGGATGAACTCGGCGCCGGACGGGCTCACGTGAATCTCCTCAAAGGTGGTCGGACTTTCCTCGCTTCAGAAAGTATAGCGGCGTGCCTTCTCGCTCAAGTGTGCCCCGCGAAGTGCAAGAACGGATCAAGAAATGCCGAAAGGGGCGTCCCGTGCTGCGGCGGGACGCCCCTTGTCGGGGGCGGCTCTGTGGAGGTTCTGGAGGAAACCTTTGTGGAGGGACTGACCCAAGCAGTATCGGTGATCGCGTCGGGTGCCGACATAGGGTCCAGACCCCAATGCGCAGAACCGCCTTGCTTTCGCAGGTGTTGGCCGTCAACACCCTCCTCGTCGTCGGAACCGTGTTCGCCGCGAGCGTCACGGCGCGCCTGGACCTCGCCGACTCCGCCGGCGAGCGCCAGTTTCTCGTGCTGATCGCGGCGATCCTCGCGACGCTGCTGGCCAACAACTTCATCATGCGCCGCCGCTTCGCGCCGCTGGAGTCGCTGACGCGGACGATGGAGTGCGTCGACCTGACGCTGCCGGGCATGCGCGCGCAGGCCTGCGACGGCGAGTCGGAGGACGTCTCGCGCCTGCGCGAGTCCTTCAACCTCATGCTCTCGCGCCTGGAGCACGAGCGCGTCGGCAGTGCCACCGCCGTGCTGCGCGCGCAGGAGGCCGAGCGTGCCCGGGTCGCCCGTGACCTGCACGACGAGGTCAACCAGGCGCTCACGGCTGTTTCGCTGCGCCTGGCCGCGACCGCCGAGCACGCCCCGGGGGAGTTCGCCGAGGAGCTCAAGGAGACCCAGCGCCTCACCAATCAGGCGATGCAGGAGCTGCTCGGCCTGGCCCGCGAGCTGCGCCCGTCGGCGCTTGACGATCACGGCCTGATGCCCGCCCTGCGCACACAGGTGCGGCTGTTCGGCGAGCGCTGGGGCATCCCCGCGCAGTTCGCCGCCGACGCCCCGCGCCCGCTGCTGGGCGACTTCGAGCAGCTCGTCGTCTACCGCGTCGTGCAGGAGGCCCTGTCGAACGTCGCGCGCCATGCGAACGCCAACCGCGTCAAGGTGACGGTGCTCGGCTGCAACACCGCGGAGTTGAAGGTCACGATCACCGACGATGGCGACGGCTTCGATCCCACTCGGCTGCGCGACGGGCGCTCCGGGCTCGCCGGGATGCGCGAGCGGGCGCTGCTGGCACGCGGGCGCCTGGACATCAGGACGGCGCCTGGCGAAGGCACGGCCGTCGAGCTGACGGTTGGCTCCCGCGGAGCGCGCTGTTCGATGAACGCCCGCCGTTGCTCTACCGGCGCCTTCGAGGCGGAAGGTGCGAGCTCGCGATGAGGCTCCTGATCGCCGATGACCACGGCATCGTGCGCGGCGGCCTGCGGCTGCTGCTCGACCGCCAGGCCGACATGGAGGTCATCGCCGAGGCCTGCGACGGCGTCGAGGCCGTCGAGATGGCGCTGCGCGAGCGCCCCGACATCTGCGTGCTCGACGTCTCGATGCCGCGCATGACCGGTCTGCAGGCGACGGTCGAGATCAAGTCCCATGCGCCGGACGTAGCGGTGCTCGTGCTCTCGATGTACGACGACGAGCGCTACCTCTTCGAGGCGCTGCAGGCGGGCGCCTCGGGCTACGTCCTCAAGCAGGAGGCCGACACCGCGCTCGTCGAGGCCGTGCGCGCGGTGTGGCGCGGCGAGCCGTTCATGACGAACGCCGCCGAGCAGTCGCTGCTGCGCGAGTGGATGGAGGACGACTCCAGCGGGCCCGTCGAGCCGCTGACGCTGCGCGAGCGCGAGGTGCTCAAGCTCATCGCCGAGGCGCACACCAACAAGCAGATCGGCGCGACGTTGCACCTCGCCGAGAAGACCGTCGAGTCACATCGCGCGAACCTCATGCGCAAGCTCGAGATGCGCGATCGGGTCGAGCTCGTGCGCTACGCGATCCGGCGCGGGCTGATCGAGGCCTGAGCCGCCGGTCCGGACCGACCATCTACTCTCGGCGAGATGCCAGCCCGCCTGCGCCTCGCGCTGTTCGTCACCGGCCTGATCGCCGTCGCCGCGGTCGCCGGCGTGCTGCTGTTCGGCGTCGGCGAGCGGACGGTGCCGAACGCGGGCTTCGCGGGCGCGTCGCGCCCGCCCGACATGCCGCGCATCGACTTCGCCGTACGCGACGAGCGCGGCGACATGCTGCACCTGTCGGAGATGCGCGGCAAGCCCGTCGTCGTGACGTTCCTCTACACGACGTGCCGGGACACCTGCCCGCTGACCGCGCAGCAGATCCGCATCGCGCTGGACGACCTCGGCCACGACGTGCCGGTGGTCGCCGTCAGCGTCGATCCCGCCAACGACACAGCCCGCCGCGCGCGGGCGTTCCTGCTCAAGCAGGGGCTGGAGGGACGCATGCGCTGGGCGCTCGGGAGCACCGAGGAGCTGCAGCGGCTGTGGAAGGCGTACGGGATCCAGCCTCAGAGCGAGGACGCCGAGCACACGGCCTCGACCGTCCTGCTCGACAAGCGCGGTGTGCAGCGCGTCGGCTTCGCGGCGAGCGTTCTGACGCCCGCCGGACTGGCGCACGACATCGCCAAGCTCGAGCGCGAGGGCTCCGGCGCCGCGACGCCATAGGCCTGCCTGCGTCGGCAGGGGACCCGACGTTCAGGCGGGTGGCGGCTCGGTGGGCGGGCGACGGGCGATCGGCTCGCCGGACTGCTTGACGCGGCGGCGGTCCTTCATCGACTGCCACGCGAGCACGCCGATCACGACCAGCAGCGGCGCGACGTACAGCACGTTGACGAGCCAGTGGCCGGCGTGCGCGATCGGCACTATCACGAGTTGGCGGCTGACAGCAGCCAGAGGCCGAGGGATGTGAAGGCGATCATCACGACGAGCATCCAGTATTGCGAGCGCGTCGCGGCCTGGCTGTCGCCGTCGAAGGAGACGAGCGCGCGCTCATGGGCAAGTACGAGGCCGGCGACGTGGCCGATCACCAGCGCGGCGACCTGCACGTACCAGATCGCCGTCGCCGAGATCCACGTGTAGTCGACGGTCGCGCTGCTCGTGCCGAAGATGTTCGATCCGTCGCCGAGCGGGTCGGAGATGAGGTAGGAAATCCGCTGCCCCTCGTAGGCCAGCAGCGAGAAGTAGTGGGCGATGACGTAGGCGGCGGCGATGGGAACCAGCGAGTGCGCGAGCCGGCGGCCGAGCTCGCGCACCTTGCGCACGTTCGCCTCCGCCTGCTCGACCGTCGCGTCCGAGAACGCGAGCGGCTTGCGGTAGTGCGCGGACGTCAGCAGCGCGATCAGCGTGTCGCGGCCGTGTTCGTCGATGACGTCGGACAGCAGCCGGACGTTGCCGACCGACTTGGCCATCTTCTCCTCGTCGAACTGGAGCATCCCGTTGTGCATCCAGATCCGCGCGAGCCGCTTTCGCCGGGCCGCCTCAGTCTGGGCGATCTCGTTCTCGTGGTGCGGGAAGATGAGGTCGCTGCCGCCGCCGTGGATGTCCAGGGTGTCGCCGAGGGTGGCGCGGGCCATGGCGGAACACTCGATGTGCCAGCCGGGGCGGCCCTGACCCCAAGGGCTTGGCCAGGATGGCTCACCTGGCCTGGCGGCCTTCCAGAGCGCGAAGTCGCGTGGGTCGCGCTTGCCCGGCTCCAAATCCTTGCGGGCGGCCACCAATTGGCTGTTGAGGTCGCGGTGGCTGAGCTTGCCATACTCAGGGAAGCTCTCCACGCTGTACCAGACATCGCCATTCGCTTCGTAGGCATGGCCTGCTTCGATAAGGTCTCCCACGAAT
>JAHWJM010000159.1 GCA_019348435.1 Actinomycetota bacterium | reverse complement strand
TCCGTCGCCGCGGAGCTGGCGCCACAGACGCGCTACGACGCGGTGGTCGAGGCGCTCGGCGGGCATGGGGAGCTCGTCCGCTCGCCCGGCGAGCTGCGCCCGGCGCTGGAGCGGGCGTTCGCCGCGGGCGTGCCGGCGCTGGTGAACGTGCTGACCGATCCGTCGATCGCCTATCCACGGCGCTCGAACCTGGTCTGAGGACGGTGGCTCAACGTCGGAAGCCGCCCCCAGGGGAAAGGGCGGCTTCCGGCTATGAGCCCCGACAGGACGGGCAGGGGTACGTGCCTGTCAGGGCCTTATGAGGTGGTCCGAGCGGCGGGAGGCGCCGGTCCGATGACACGGCTGGCTCGGACCTATGTCCGGCTCGGTCCCCGTGAAGCGGCTGGGGTCCCTCTGCCGGTGACTGCAGTATCGGCGCGGCCGCAGAGAACCTTGAGTCGGACATACGTCCGTCCTCTGCGCGTCTTGGTGCTAGCGCGGCGCGGCGGAGCGGGCGGCGAGCGCCAGGGCGGCGCCGCGCAGGATGTCGTGCTCGGAGACCTCCACGTGGTCCAGGTCGAAGGCCTCGAAGACCTCGAGCAGCATCGCGACACCGGCCAGGATCGTCGGAGCGCGGTCGGGGTGCAGGCCCTTGACGTCGCGCCGCTCGTCGTTCGTGAGGGGGATCAGCTGCTCGAGGATCTGCGTGGTCTTCGCGCGCGTGAGCACGTGCCCGTGGACCCTCGCCGGGTCGTAGGGCTCGAGCCCGAGCTCGATCGCTGCGCAGGAGGTCGCGGTGCCGGCGACGGCGACCGCGCGGGAGACCTCGCTTCGGGCCTGAGCGGGAATCTTCTGCGCGATGATCTCGGCGACCTCTCGCCGCAGGGCGTCGACCTCTTCATGCGTGGGCGGGTCGCTGCGGATGTGGCGCTCGGTCTGGCGCACGACCCCCGCCTGCGTCGAGACATGGAAGTCGACGCCGCCGTCGCGGCCGATGACGAACTCCGTCGAGCCGCCGCCGATGTCGACCACGACGATCTGCTCGCCGTCGTCGACGCGCTCGCTCGTCGCGCCGGCGAACGTCAGCGCGGCCTCCTCGTCGCCGGCGATCGTGCGTGCGTCGAGGCCGTAGTCGTCGCGCACGCGCGCCGTGAACTGTGACCCGTTGGCGGCGTCGCGCACCGCGCTCGTCAGGACAGCCGTCGTGGCGGTCGCGCCGTGCTCGTCGATCAGCCTGCGGTAGTGCTCGAGCGCCTGAAAGACGCGCTCGATCGCCTCGTCGCCAAGGTGCCCCGTCGCGTCGACCCTGTCTCCGAGGCGAGTCACGATCGACTCCCGGTAGCGCTGGGTCAGGGTGCCGTCGCGCGCCACGTCTGCGATCAGCAGCCGTGTCGAGTTCGTCCCGATGTCCACCACCGCTACGCGCACGTCGAAACGAGGCTAGCGGCCGTCACGACCATTGATCGCAGTGCAGGCACGCTGCTAAACTGCTCCTTCACGCCGCGGGGTGGAGCAGTCTGGTAGCTCGTCGGGCTCATAACCCGAAGGTCGCAGGTTCGAATCCTGCCCCCGCTATTGCGCCGGCAGTGACCCGAAGGCCCTCCTCCCCGGAGGGCTTTCTCGTTTGCGGGGGCAGCCGGAACCGCAGGGCCTACCCCGCCTCCGCCAGGATCCGCTCCCGCGCCTCGCGCAGGAGCTCCTCTGGATCCTGTGGCTCGCGACGTTCGCGGACTTGGAGACGGGCTCGCGGCTGGCGACGCTCCTGCGCCTCGTTACGCTCCTGCGCCTCGCGATGCTCGCGAGCCGCGCGCTCGCGGGCGGCCCGGCGCTCGCGCAGCCTGCGCTCGCGCGCCTCGCGCTGAGCGCGCGTCATGCAGCTCAGCCGGCGCGTCGTCGTGCGCTTGCCGCACAACGGCTTGAGCGCCGGTCCGACGGACTCGGCCGGTTCGAATGACCGGCAGGTGTCGACGGCGTCGCGCATGTACCGGCCCCAGATGCGCGCCGGAAACGTTCCCCCGGCGACCTGGATGCCGTGCACGTCGCGCATCGGGCGCGGCTTGGGATGGCCGACCCAGACGGTGGTCGCCAGCCGCGGCACGTAGCCGGCGAACCAGGCGTCCTTGTAGTCGTCGGTCGTGCCGGTCTTGCCTGCTGCCGGGCAGTGGATCCGCGCCGCTGTCCCGGTGCCCTGCTGGATGTTGCGCTCGAGGATCGACGTGACGACACGCGCGGTCTTCGCGCGCACCGCGCGCCTGCGATGGGGCTTGATCAGCTCGCGCCTGCCGTCGGCGAAGACGACCTTGCGGATCGCTCGCGGCCGGGCGCGCACGCCGTCCGAGGCCAGCGTCGCGTACGCGCTCGTCATCTCCAGCGGTGACACGCCGTGCTCGAGGCCGCCGAGCCCGATCGCCGGGTTGGCCCGCAGCGGGGAGCGCACGCCGAGCCGGCGCGCGGTCGAGCGCACCTTCCCCGGGGTGACGTCCAGCGTCAGGCGCATGAAGACGGTGTTGTCGGATGCCAGCGTCGCCGCCGCCACGCTCGTGCGCCGCGCGCCGTAGGTTCCGCTGTAGGTCTTGACCTTGATCTGCCCGTACTTCTCGGAGGTGTGGTCGATCGGGGCCGATGCGTACGTCGTGCGGTGCGGGTCGATGCGCTGCTGCACCGCTGCGGCCAGCACCATCGTCTTGAACGTCGATCCGGGCTGGCGACGGGCCTGCGCGGCCAGCGAGAACTTGCTGCGGCGGTAGGAGCTCGTGGAGGCCATCGCCCGGATGTCGCCGGTCTGCGGGTCCAGCGATACGAGCGCCGCCTCCGGGTCGCCCCGCTCCGGCAGCTGCGCGCGCATGGCCTTGCGCGCCCGGCGCTGCAGCGCACGGTCGATCGTCGTGAAGACCTTCAGGCCGCCTGCCTTGACTCGCTTCGTCCCATAGCGCTCGACCAGCTGCGCCTTGACGTAGTCGAAGAAGTACGGCTCCTCGTGGCGCTCGTAGAAGTTGCGGGCGGTGATGCCCAGCGGCCGGCGCATCGCGCTGCGCGCCGTCGCGTGCTCGATGTGTCCCTCCTCGGCCATGGCCCTGAGCACCGCGGCGCGGCGGGCCTTGGCGCGCTCGGGATGCCTGACCGGGTCCAGGCGGGAGGGCGCCTGCGGCAGGCCGGCCAGCAGCGCCAGCTCGTGGACGCGCAGCTTCCCTGGCGGACGGCCGAACCAGCCGCGTGCCGCCGCTTGGATGCCGATCAGCTCCTGCCCGCCGCGGGTGCCGTAGGAGACGTTGTTGACGTAGGTCGCGAGGATCCAGCGCTTGGAGCGCTTGCGCTCCATCTCCTCGGCGAGCTTGGCCTCGATGATCTTGCGCTCCACCGTTCGCTCGCTCGAGAGGTACAGCGCGCGGACGAGCTGCATCGTCAGCGTCGAGCCGCCCTGCACGACCTTCTTGCGGCGCACGTTGTTGTACAGCGCACGCAGGATGCTCTTGTGGTCGACGCCGCGGTGGCGGTAGAAGCGGCGGTCCTCGATCGCGACCGTTGCCTGCTTGACGCGCTCGGGGATGCGGTCGGCGGCCAGCGGGGTGCGCAGGGTGTCGGAGCGCACGAATCCCAGCAGCCGGCCGTCGGCGGCGTAGACGCGCGAGTTCTCGCCGTTTGAGCGCTGCGTCAGCTCGGACAGCCCGGGCGCCGCGTCGACCACCGCCCGGACCTTCAGGTAGAAGACGCCGCCCGCGGCGACGCCGGCGACCGCCAGGAAGACCACGGCGACGAGCGTCAGCTGTGCGAGCCGGCGCCACGGGCTGCGCCGGCGAGCGCGGCGCGACGCGTCGGTCGCTGCGGCGCGGGCAGGGCGCGAACGACGCGAACGCGTCGGCGTGCCTGCCTGGGGGCGTCTGGCCATGACCTCCTTGCCTCTCTGGACGACGTTCCGTGTCTCTCAGATTGTGACGAACGTGCCCCGCCGGATTACCCGCTCGGTGGTAGAAGTTCACCACCCGACGCAGCCGCTGCCGCGCGGGGTCTGCACCTGCCGGCAGTTCCCGACGACCGGCGTCGTCTGCACGACGTCCGCGAGGTACGATCGCTCGATGCCCGAGCGCCTGCACTTCACGGACTCCGACGAGGCCAACGCCCTGATCGCGAGCGACCCGATGGCGCTGCTCGTCGGCTTCGTGCTCGACCAGCAGGTCACCGTGCAGAAGGCGTTTCTCGGCCCGCTCGCGCTCAAGGAGCGCCTCGGGTCGCTGGACGCGGGCACGCTCGCGGCGGCCGACCTCGAGCCCGTGTTCCGCACGCGGCCGGCGATCCATCGCTTTCCGGGCGCGATGGCCCAGCGCGTGCACGATCTCGCGATGCACGTCCTCGAGCACTACGACGGCGACGCCGCACGCGTCTGGACCGACGCGAGCAGCGCCGCCGAGCTCAAGGCGCACCTGCGCGCGCTGCCCGGCTTCGGCGAGATGAAGATCAAGGCGCTCGGAGCGGTGCTCGCCAAGCAGTTCGGCGTCGATGCCGCCCGGGATCTCGTGCCGTGGCACCCGACGCTGGGCGACGTCGACTCCCCGCAGGCGCTGGCCGACTACCAGGCGGCCAAGCGCGTCCACAAGAAGGAGTGGGCGAAGGCGAAGGTCTGAGCGGCGTCAGCTCGCGCTCGGTCGGATGTTCTGGTTGGCCGCGAAGACGTTGCGCGGGTCCCAGCGGTCCTTGACCGCGACCAGCCGCTCGTACGTCGCCGCGCCGTAGAACGCGCGCACCCGCTCGCCCGCCGGATCGGACACGTGGTTGGGGTGCACGCCGCCGTCGCCGTACGCCGCCATCGTCTCGGCGAAGCGCGTCGTCCAGGCCCGGTTGACCGCGCTGTCCGACGGATCGGGCCACAGCGACAGCGCGTGGTAGGCCCAGCGCGCGCTGCGATGCGACAGCGCCGTCGCGCCCTCCTCGACGCGCCCGTAGGCGCCACCGAGCGGCTGCAGCAGGACGACCGTCAGCGGCGACGGGATGTCGGCGGCGACCTGGATCGCGTCGGCGATCGCGGCGTCGGGCAGGTCGTCGAGGAACGCCGCCTTCCAGTGGTTCTGCACGCCGTGCGGGCAGCCCTCGTCGGTGATCTGCTGCAGCGCGACGTACGGCATCGGCGCGACGGCGTCGACGAGCGGGCGCAGCGCGCGCAGCGGCGCGATCAGCCGCTGCGCCGCGGGCTCCTCGGCGAATGCCGCGACGATGATCGCGAGGACCGGCCTGCCGACGAGCGCGGCCGGGACGAACGGCGCGGGCGGGCCGAGTTGCAGCGCGGCGCAGCCGCCGAGCTCGTCGGGCGCCTGCGCCATGACGTCGCGGTACGCCGCGAGCACCTCGCGCGCGCGCTCCCATTCGAAGAGCAGCATCCCGCCGGTGATCATCGGTCCGACCGGGTGCAGCGCCAGCTCGAACTCCGTGACGACGCCGAAGTTCCCACCGCCGCCGCGCAGCGCCCAGAACAGGTCGGGGTGCTGGGAGGCGTCGGCACGGACGATGTCGCCGTCGGCCGTCACGACGGTCGCGCCGAGCAGGTTGTCGGCCGTCAGCCCGAGCTTGCGCTCCAGCCAGCCCGAGCCCGATCCGAGCGTGAGCCCGGCGATGCCCGTCGTCGACATGCGCCCGCCGGTCACCGCCAGACCGTGCGCCTGCGTGGCGGCGTCGAGCTCGCCCCAGGTCAGGCCCGCGCCGGCGCGCACGACCCGCCGCGCAAGGTCGACCTCGACGCGCTTGAGCCGCCGCACGTCGATCACGAGTCCGTCTTCGATCACGCCGAACCCGGCCCCGGAGTGCCCGCCGCAGCGGACGGCGACGAGCAGGCCCTTGTGCTGTGCATGGCGCAGCGCGGCGGCCACGTCGCGGGCGTCGGCGACCTGCGCGATGAGCGCCGGGCGGCGGTCGATGGCGCCGTTGAAGACCGCGCGCGCGGCGTCGTAGCCGGCGTCGCCCGGCGAGAGGATCGTGCCGGCGAACTCGTCGATGTAGGGCGTGGCGGTGATGGACATGTGCGGCTCCTGGTCGGGATCTGACGCCAGGCTGCCGCGCCCTTGAGATCGATGCAACAAGATCCCGTCGCACCTAGTATCGTGACCGTCGATGCACGACCTGCGCCGCCT
>JAHWJM010000158.1 GCA_019348435.1 Actinomycetota bacterium | reverse complement strand
CTCGCTCTGGTCCGCCCCTGGTCCCCCCCGCCGGGAGTCGACCGGACGCGGCCACTCAGCCTGACGGTGAACAGCACCACGGCCGCCACCAGCGCGGTCAGTCGTCTGCTGCTCATCGCTCCTCCTTCGTTGGACGTCATGGTTCTCGCAGAGATGTGCCTCATGGCCGGCGGCGCAGGAGTGCCCGCGCGGGAAGGTGGAGGGGCCCGCTAGCGCCGGTCGCCGCGAGCCCGCGCAGCACGCGGTAGGCGATCACGCCGACCAGCAGGGGGAGCACGAGCACGAGGACGCGCAACGCGGCGGTGACATCGAGCACAGCGACGTTCAACAGCCGGGCGATGAACGTGTTGGCCACGCCGAGCGTCAGCAGCGCGTAGAACGTCAGCGCGGCGAGGCCGACCGCCGCCGGCCCGGGCCGCTCGCGTGGGCGCTGTGCGAGCTCGTGCTCGTCGCGGTCGCCGGTGACACGTCGTTCCACGAACGGCCAGGCATACAGCGCGCCGAACGTCAGCCCCGGCAGCAGGACCGCGGGCACGAACTGGGCGGGGACCGTCACCCCCAGCAGCGAGATCTCCCACGGAGGGTAGATCCGCAGCGCTCCCTCGACCCACATCAGGTACCAGTCCGGTTGCGCGGGCGAGGTGACGGCGAAGGCCTCGTACGGCCCGTACAGCCAGATCGGATTGATCTGGACGAAGGTGCCGAGCGCGACCAGCACCGTCGCGACGGCGAACAGCAGCGCCAGCGACTTCAAGGCGTATCCCGCCCACAGCGGCTCGCCGACGACGTCGTGCTCGGTGCGGCTGCGGCCGGGAAGCTGGGTGTGCTTCTGCCTGATCAGGATCGCCAGGTGTGCCGTGATCAGCCCGGCCAGGAGCGCGGGCAGCACGAGGATGTGCACCGGATAGAGCCGCGAGACGATGTCGCCGGGATACTCGCCGCCGAAGACGAGGAACGCGAGGTCCTCCCCGACGAGCGGAACGCCCAGCGCGGCGGACCAGGCGATCCGCAGCCCCGTCCCGGACAGGAGGTCGTCGGGCAGCGAGTAGCCGGTGAAGCCGGCCAGGAGCGCGAGCGCCAGCAGCGTCACGCCGATCATCCAGTTGATCTCCCGTGGGCGCCGGAAGGCACCGGTGAGGAAGACGCGCAGCAGGTGCACGACGATCGCGCCGATGAACACGAGCGCGGCCCAGTGGTGCGTCTGGCGGACGAGCAGCCCGGCGCGGACGTCGAAGCTCAGCTCCAGCGTCGACGCGTAGGCACGGGAGACCTCGAGGCCGTTCAGCGGCTCGTAGGACCCGCTGTAGATCGTCTCGCCGAGGCTCGCCTCGAAGAAGAGCGCCAGATAGATCCCGGTCGCCACGAGGACGACGAACGCGTACACCGCGATCTCTCCGAGCATGAACGACCAGTGCGTCGGAAACGCCTTGCGTATGGCGTGGTTGAGCGGGCGGGCGAGCCGCAGTCGCCGGTCGACCCACTCGGCGGGCTTCACGTGAGAATCCGCCACGTCGCGGCGCCTGGCGGTGCGGGAAGGTCCCCGCGCGCGACGAGCATTCCGTCGTCGCCGATCGCGAGCGGGAGCTGGGGCAGTGCGCGGATCGCCGGTCCGCCCACGGGCTTTGCTCCGTCGCGGACGTCGAAGACCGACTGATGGCAGGGGCACAGCAGGCGGCTGGACGCCTGCTCGTAGAGGCCGACGGGACAGCCCGCGTGCGTGCAGAGCTGGGAGTAGGCGACGTAGCCGCCGACCGTTCCGTCCTCCTGACCGGGCTGCTGTCGGAGGTCCTCCGCGGCGAGGCGGATGAGGACGACCTGCGCGTCGACCTCGTCGGTCGCCCCCTCAGGGAAGACCGTGATCGAACCACCCACCGGAAGTGCGTCCACCGCGACGGGTGCTCCGTCCGGCGTCACGACGCGTGCGCCCTCCCGCCAACCGGTGCGGCGGCGGGCGTCACCGGGCGCCGGCCCCAGCGACGCGGCCGGCACGACCGCGGCGAGCCCGAGCGTCCCCAGCGCCAGTCCGAGCAGCCTGACGAGAAAGCCGCGCCGGCCCACGGGCGCGGCAAGCGCCTGCACCGCTTCCGCATGCTCCTCCGGAGGCGGCGTCATCGGTTCGCGCGGCTCCAGGACGTCTTCGTGACGGACCAGGCGCAGCGCCCATGTCGCAAGCGCGAGGGCGATCCCGCCCAGCGCGACCACGAGCCCCGCGCCGAGCAGCTGCGGGTCTGCGTCGAGCACGTACGCGACCACGAACGCGACCGACCCGCCGGCCGATGTCAGCAGCGCGACAGCGACCAGGCGCTCGGCGGCCGGGTCCGTCACCTCCCGGTCATCGTCGCGCCGGCGCTCGGGCAGCAGCCGCGCCAGCGAGCGCAACGCGGCGAGCACGGCGATACCGCGAAGCGCGGCGCGAAGACGTGTCATCGGTCCTCGTCACCCTCCTGCGGCGCTACGCGCCTGTCCGCCGAGCGGCCCAGGTGGTGCGCGACGAGCAGCAGGAGCGGCAGCCCGACCAGCAGCGCGACCAACCCCTCGACGAACGGCCCGAAGTGGCCGAGCCCGAGGCCACCACGATCGCGTGGAACGTCGATCACCTGCTCGACGTAGCGAACGATCGCATCACGCTCGCGGGCATCGAACTCCTCGAGCGCGAACTGCGGCATCTCGCCCGGCCCGGTGATGATCGCCTCGGCGATCTGAACCGGGGTCAGGTCGCCCAGCGGCGGCGCTGCGTCACCGCTGGTGAGCACGCCACCGACGCCGGTGCTGCCGTGGCACGCCGCGCAGGCCTGCAGGTACAGCTCCGCGCCGCGCGACAGCTCGGCGTCGGCGAGATCGACGCTTGGGATGTCCGGGCCGCCGGCGATGCGCCCGACATAACGTGCAACGGCGCGCGCCGCGGGCTCGCTGAAGTCGACCGGCGGCACGCGCTCGGGGCGGCGCTCCGAGGCCGGCGGCGGCATGCGTCCGGTCGAGATCTGCAAGTGCGCGGCCGCCGCGCCGTCGCCCGTGAGCTCGGGCCCGCGCAAGGTGCCGCGTCCGTCGGCTCCGTGGCAGCCCGCGCAGTGCTGCAGGAACAGCGTCCGTCCGGCGGGCTCAGCGTCCTGGGCCTGTGCGCCGCCGCCATCCGTGAGTACCAGCAGCAGCGTCAGCACCAGGGCCGAGAGCCCGCCGAACGCCGTGAGCCTGTGGCGCGACAGGGTCATTGGAGCGTGAACAGGTAGGCCGCGATGTCCCGGGCGACGGCCGACGGCACCCCCAGGTCGGGCATCGCCGTCCCCGGCTCGACGTCCTGCGGATCGCTGATCCAGCGCGTCAGGTTGTCGCCGGTGTTGGGCAGGTTGCCGGCGATGTAGGAACGTTGTCCGAAGTCCGTCAGGGGCGGCCCGACCTTGCCGTCGGCGCCATCGATCCCCGGGATGGTGTGGCACGTCGCGCAGCCGTAGTCGCCGATCGCCTGCATGCCGCGCGCCGGCTCGCCGGCGGGCACCTCTGCGGGCGGCTTCGCGAACTCGTCGCCGCCGCAGCCCGCGATGAACACGGTCAGCACGAGCGCCAGCGCCCCGCCGGCGGCGGCTCGCCGTTCCGCTGCGCGCAGCCAGCCCGCCACCACGAGCACCGCGGCCAGCACGTACGCCGCTCCACCCGGGATCCACATCACGAGCCCGGCGAGCTGCTGGTCCTCGAGTGCCGTCAGCCCGTGCGCGCCGGGCGCATGGATGTCGTACCACGGCTCGGGGGCGACCGTCAGCAGCGCCCCGAGGACGGTTCCGCCGATCGCCGCACCGAGCAGCGCCAGCAGCGCCGTGCCATGTCCCGCACGGCGCGGGCGTCCGGCGCCGGCGACCACGACCCACAGCGCGAGCGCCCCCGCCAGCAGCGCCGCGTGCTCGCCCGCATGCAGCACCCCGCTGCGCAGCGCCGCCTCGTACGGGCCGGGCAGATGGAACGCCACCAGCGTCACGAGGTGCGCCGTGAGCGCGACGGCGGCGAGGATCGCCACGTTGACGCGACCGGTGAGGCGCAGCGCCGGCCGGCGCACACGCGAGAGCGCGCGGGCGACGCGCCGGGGCAGCCCGGCGAGCAGGACCGGCCACGGCGCCGCGAGCGCGAGCAGCGGGGCCGCCACGACCATCAGCAACAGGTGCTGCGCCATGTGCGCGCTGAAGAGCTCGGCGGCGAGTGGCTCCAGCGGCGACGCCAGCGCGACGGCGAGCACGCCGAGCGCGAGCGCGAACGCGACCGCGCGCCGTCCGTCGCCGGCGCGGCGGCGACGGCGGGTCAACCCGGCGGCGTAGACGAGCGCGGCGAGCGCCAGCGGGACGAGGACGACCGGGTCGACGTCCGCGACCACGTGGGCGAGCGGGATCAAAACAGCCACAGCGGGAACTCCTGGTTGCCGGCGCAGGGTTCGATCAGCACCAATAGCAGCCACATGAAGGCGATCGCAAGCAGCGCGAGCGCGTTGAGCCCGGTGCCGACGCGGGCCATGAACGCCGGCCGCGAGGCGCGCGCGTCCGCCGACAGGCGCCGCCGTGCGGCGATCGCGAGCATCAGGGCGCCGCCGGCGACGAGCGCCGACGCCGCGGCGACCGCATGCAACGGCCATACGACGCCGGCGTTGCAGGCGACAGGGACGAGCGCCCAGCTCACCACGAGGTCGCCCAGCCAGGCGACGAAGCCTCCGAGGAAGGCGAAGGCGAGCACCCCGGGCCGCGTCGCCGGCGAGCCGCCGAAGATGGAGTGCGCGCCGCTCACAGCACGCGCGGCCCGAGGTAGACGGTGGCCAGCGTGATGACTCCGGATGCCACGACGAAGCCCCAGTAGATCATCACGATCCCGGTGCCCGAGCCGCGCTCGTGCCCGAGCCGGCCGAGCAGCACGCGCAGCGCGAGGGCGGCGAGCGCCGCCACGCCCGCGGCGACGAACACCAGCTGCGCGCCGAGCAGCACCCAGAAGAGCGAGGCGTAGGCGTGCTCGCCGGCGCCGAACGGGGCGTCGAGCAACTCGGCCGCGATCAGCGCCCCGGCCGAGGTCCCGAGGGCGAGGGCGGCGAGGACCGATCCGCGCACGAGCGCCGCGCGGCGCGACCACGCGGCGATCGCCGCCGGCAGCGCGCTCGCGACGAGCAGGGCGGCGGCGATCGCTGCGCCGGCGGTGCCCGGGATCGCCAGGCCGTCCGGCGGCCACTCGTCGACCTGGAAGCGCAGGTAGGAGTACGACGACACGAGCGACAGCTGAAACGACGCCAGCACCATCACGCCGAGGAGGACGCCGAGTGCGCCGATCGTCCCGCCGCCGCCGGGGTCCACCGGCAGCCCGGCGTGACGCTGCTCGTCGCCCGCGCCGTGCTCGGGGCCCTGGCCGCCCTTCCAGCCCCATTTCAGGAACGCGGCGGCGGTCAGCGCCGCGCCGGCGATCGACAGCAGGGGCAGCTTCGCCAGCAGCCCCGCGAAGAACGGGATCAGCCCGGCCGCTGCCACGAGCGGCGTGTACGACGCCGACGTGAGGCGCACGACCGCCTCGGGCTGCGCGTCGAGGACGCTCGTGCGGATGACCTCGCGCTCGCCGCCGGGGTCGCCCGCAAGCAGCAGGCTGACCGGCCGCGCCGGCTCGCGGGCCTGCTCCGGCGACGCGCTGGAGCGTTCCCACAGCGGGTCGCGGGTCGCCACCTGAGGGATCGACGCCACGTTGTACGGCGCAGGGGGCGACTGCGTCGCCCACTCCAGCGTGCCCGCATCCCACGGGTTGTCGCCGGCCTGCCTGCCGCGCCGCAGGCTGATCGCCGCGTTGACGACGAACAGCAGGATCCCGAGCGCGAGGAGGTACGAGCCGATCGTCGACACGAGGTTCCACAGCCCCCAGCCCACGTCGTCGCGGTAGGTGTACACGCGCCGCGGCATCCCGCTCAGGCCCACCGAGTGCTGGATGAGGAACGTCACGTGGAAGCCGATGAACATCAGGGCGAACGACGCCTTGCCCAGCGGCTCGGAGAGCATCCGCCCGGCGATCTTCGGGAACCAGTAGTAGATGCCGGCGAAGATGCCGAACACGGCGCCGCCCATCAGCACGTAGTGGAGGTGCGCGACGACGAAGTA
>JAHWJM010000157.1 GCA_019348435.1 Actinomycetota bacterium | reverse complement strand
CCGGCTGTCCGTGCCCTGCGCGCGAGCGAATCCATGCTGGCTCCCCGAAGCTTGTTGACCATTGGTCGACAGGACACCGAGCGGGTCGTCCGGTTACACCGTTCGCTACGCGCCGCTCCGCCGGCGCGGTGCCGGTGCGGTGCGGCCGCCCGGCGACCGCGACCGCCCGCAGTACTCTCGCGGCAATGGATCTGTCGCTCTTCTTCGCGGGCACCGCGGGCTCGGTTCCGTCGGCGCGGCGAGGGCTTCCGGCGCTGCTCGTGCGGCGCGGCAGCGAGCGCATCCTGATCGACTGCGGCGAGGGGACGCAGCGCCAGCTCGTGCGCTCCGTCGGGCTCGCCGACCTCACCGACGTGTTCCTCACCCACCTGCACGCCGACCACTGGCTCGGCCTGCCGGGGATGCTGAAGTCCTTCGAGCTGCGCGACCGCGAGAAGCCCCTGACGGTGCACGGACCCCCCGGCACGGCCGCGCTGCTGGAGCGCATGCGCCCGGTCTACGGCCGGCCGCGCTACGGCCTGACGTTCCGCGACCTCGAGCCCGACGAGGCGATCCGCCGCGACGACCTGCAGATCGTTCCCTTCGCCGTGCGCCACCGCGGCACCGCCTTCGGCTACGTCCTCGTCGAGGACACGCGGCCAGGCCGCTTCGACGCCGAGCTCGCGGCGCGGCTCGGGGTGACGCCGGGGCCGGATTTCGGTCGTCTGCAGCGTGGTGAGACCGTTGCCGGCGTCGCGCCCGAGCAGGTCGTGGGGCAGCCGCGCCGCGGCCGGCGCGTCGTCGTCACCGGCGACACCGCGCCCACCGATGCGGTCGTGGTCGCCGCGCATCGCGCGGACGTTCTCGTCCACGAGGCGACCTTCGCGCACGAGGAGGCCGACCGCGCCGCCCAGACGCTTCACAGCACCGCCCGTCAGGCCGCGCAGGTGGCGGCCGACGCCGACGTCCGGCTGCTCGTCCTCACGCACCTCTCCTCGCGCTACTCCGGCGGCGAGATCCGCGACGAGGCGCGCGCGGTGTTCGCCGACACCGAGGTCCCGCGTGACTTCGACACCATCGAGATCCCGCTGCCCGAGCGCGGCGAGCCCGAGCTCGTGCGCTGAGCGGCTCGCCACGGCTGCGTACGCGGCTCAGACGGACGTGGGCAATTCCAGCACCGGCACGCGCGTGGGCAACGGGGACCCGCCGGCAGGCTCCGAAGTCACAAGCACCTGATCGAAGCGGCGGATGTCCGCGAGCAGCCGTGCGCGCGCTGCGCCGCGCGCGTCGACCGCGAGCGCTGCCCCGGCCGGCTGCGGCACCTGTCGATCCTTGCGCACCCAGACCTGGTAGATCCGGCCGGCGCCCGGGCTCTGCATCCCGCGAACCTGCAGCTCTGCACGCCCGCCGCGGATCTCGAGCGCGGCGGTCGCGCCGCCCGGCAGGGTCCGCTGGATCTGCGTGAGGACCACGTTCTCCTTCGGCGCGTCTGGGCCCAGCCCGCCGGCCAGCAGGCCGCCACCGACGGCGACGAGCAGCAGGACCGAAGCCAGCGCGGCCGCCAGGATGCGTACCGGTGGGCGCAGACGCACCAGCGACCGTCGATCGCGAGCCGGACGCGCGCGGCCGGATCGGGTGGGCTCATAGGCGCCCTCACGGGCCGCCTCGAAGAGCGCGGCCTCGGCGCGAACAGGGGCCATCACGCGATCCTTGACGGCAGGCGCCGGGGCTCGCGCTGGGACGTCCACGAGCAGCACGTCGGCGCGTTGGCGTAGCCGCTGCGCCACGGTCGCGCAGCGCGCGCACCGAACAAGGTGCTCGGCGATCGCCCGAGCCTCACCGTCGGGACACGCGCCCAGGACATAGGCGCCGAGCAGCTCCTCGCAGTGATCGTCTTCGTGCCTCATGCCGCCTTCGAGAGCTGCCCCTGCAGTTTCTCCAGGCCGAGCCGCATCCGGCCCTTCACGGTGCCGAGGGGAACTTCGAGCCTGTCGGCGATCTCGGCGTGCGAGTAGCCCGAGTAGAACGACAGCTCGATGACCGCCCGCTGGCTGTCGGGCAGGCCGCGCAGCGCTCTGCCGGTGGCGTCGGACTCGATCCGGCCAAGCGCCTCGCCGTCGGTACTGTCGCCGGACGGCATCCGCTCCGCCAGCGCGTCGTCGTGGATCTGGCGGTCGTCGTGGCGTCTGCTGCGACGGATCTGGTCGATCGCGCGGTTGTGGGTGATCGACAGCATCCAGGAGCGAACGTTGCCGAGCTTCGGGTCGTAGCGCCCGCCGGAGCGCCACACCGACAGAAAGGCCTCCTGGCAGATGTCGTCCGCCTGCGCGGTGGAGCGGACCATACGGCGGCAGAGCCCGTACACGGCCGCGGCGTGGCGGTCGTAGAGGATCTCGAACGCCCCCGCGTCGAGGTCGGCGACGAGCCGCATCAGCTTCTCGTCGGACAGGCGGGACAGCTCATCGGGGGCGTGGCGCATGTCCTCTCCTACGGGGCGCCCTGCACGCCGGATGCATCAGCAGCCGGCCAGGCGACTTGTGATCCAGCCCGCGTCGTCGCTGCGCTCAGCCGACAACCATCACGTCAAGAGGAGTCTCATGAATCGCAAGATGTTCACACTGCTGCCGGTCCTGGGCGTCATCGCCGTCGGCGTCAGCGCCTGTGGCGACGACACGGCCACGAGCAAGCCCGCCGGCGCCGCGTCAGCTCCGCAGGTGACGTTCACCTCCCCGAGCAAGGGCGACGAGGTCGGCTCGAAGTTCACCGCGAAGATCGACATCTCCGGCTTTGAGCTCGATCCCGCCAACGTCGGCAAGGAGGCCGTCGAGGGCGCCGGGCATCTGCACTTCTCGCTTGACGGCGGCAAGTACGACAACGCCAAGTTCTCCGGCGCGAACGGCAAGCTCGCCGAGCAGCTCGGGACCGACGGCAAGTACAGCCCCTCCGTCACGCCCGAGATCACCTACAGCGACATTCCCGCCGGCAAGCACACGCTCGTCGTCGACCTCGCCAACAACGATCACTCCGACAGCGGTCAGACGGCCACGACGACGTTCACCGTCGCAGGTGCGCCCGCCAAGAGCGCCGCGAAGGACAAGACCGGCGCCAACGGCGAAGCGGTCGCCTTCAAGGACGTCAAGACGACCGCGGACGGTTTCACCGCCAACGTCGCGCTCAGCAACGTCGAGCTCGACGCCAAGGCCGTCGGCAAGCAGGCCGAGGCCGGGCACGGCCACCTGCACTTCGAGCTCGACGGCGGCAAGTACGACACGTCGAAGCACTCGGGCGCGAACGGCAAGCTGGCCGAGCAGCTGGGGACCGACGGCAAGTACAGCCCCTCGGTGGCGCCCACGATCACCTACGAGAACCTCCCGAAGGGCAAGCACGTCCTGAAGGTCTACGTGGCCAACAACGACCACTCCGAGAGCGGCGCCGTCGCCACTCGGACGATCACGGTCAGCTGATGCGCACAGCGGCCGTCAGCACGCGCGGCCGTCGGTCGGCGGCGGTCATCGCCACGCTCACGCTGAGCGTGGTGGTGGCCGCCTGCGGCGCAAGCGGCGATGAGCGGCAGACCGCCGCCGCCCCGTCTGCATCGCAGCCCGCCGCCACGACGATCGACATGGTCGATCTGGCTTTCGAGCCACGCGCGCTCACGGTGCAGCGCGGGCAGACCGTGACATTCCTCAACCGCGGAAAGGTCACCCATAACGCGAAGGGAGCCGACTTCTTCTCGCGGGTCGTCGAGCCGGGCGGTTCGTACCGCCACACGTTCAAGCAGGCGGGAACCTTCCGCTACGTTTGCACCTTCCATCCCGGGATGGACGGCACGGTGACGGTGAAATGAGCGCGCGCCTACGCAAGCGTCTCGATCGCGTCGTCGCGTTGCTCGGTGCGGCGCTCATCATCGTCGGCGGCGTCGTGTTCCTCGCCCAAGCCGGCCAGAGCAGCGACGCGGCGGCCCAGCAGGCGACCGCGCCGCCCGAGCCGCTCGACCAGGTGTCGATCAGAGACTTCCTGTTCAAGCCGCCGGCGATCACGGTTCCGGCAGGCACGACGATCACGTTCACCAACGAGGACGCGGCGCCGCACACCGCGACCTCCGGTGCCTCTCCGACGGCGGACGGCGTGTTCGACACCGGCATCCTGAAGCAGGGTCAGGGCAAGAGCGTCAAGCTCGCCGAGGCCGGCACGTTCGCCTACTACTGCGAACTGCATCCGTTCATGAAGGCGACGGTGATCGTGACGTGAGACCTGCATTCGCTGATGTGCTGCGTTACCTCGGCGCGCTCGCGACGATCGTCGTCGGTGCCGTGCACCTGCAGCAGTACGCCGACTTCATCTCCGACGTTCCGACGATCGGAGTGCTGTTCCTCCTCAACGGCCTCGGGGCGGGCGCCGCCACGATCCTGCTGGCGACGCGGCACAGGACGCTCGGCGCGCTCGGCGCCGTCGCCCTGTCGGCGGGCGCGCTCGTGGCGGTGCTGGTCTCGATGACCGACAAAGGCCTGTTCGACTACATCGAGCCGACGTTTCGCACTGCGGTCGTCGTCTCGGTCGTCGCCGAGGCCGCCGCAGTCGTGCTGCTGCTCGCGTATCTCGCGATGCGAAGGGCGCCCGAGCCCCCGCGGGTCGACTGGACTGCGACGTAGGACAGCTCGGACGCGCTTCGAGGATCAGACTCGCGGCCGAACGACCCGCCGGGCCCGCTGCTATCGTCGCAGGCACCGCTCCACCCTCCTTTAACCCGGTCCCGTGAGGCCAGGAAGGACACACATGCCAGCCAGCAAGGTCGTCCTCGACGGCGAGGACATGCGGCGAAAGCTCACGCGCATCGCGCACGAGATCGTCGAGAACGGCGGTGAGCCCGAGCAGCTTGCGCTCGTCGGCATCCACACGCGGGGCGCCGTCCTGGCGGCGCGGCTGCGCGAGCTGCTGGCCGAGCTGCACGACATCGAGGTGCCGCTCGGCGATCTGGACATCGCCTTCTACCGCGACGACGTCACGCTGCGCGGCGGGGTGCCGGTCGTGCACTCGACGCACCTGGACTTCGACATCGACGGGCGCACGATCGTCATCGTCGACGACGTCATGTACACCGGCCGGACCGTGCGCGCGGCGATCGAGGCGCTCTTCGACTACGGCCGGCCGGCGCGCGTCCAGCTCGCGGTGCTCGCCGACCGCGGCCACCGCGAGCTGCCGCTGCGCCCCGACTACGTCGGCAAGAACCTGCCGACCGCGCGCGGCGAGCGCGTCAACGTGCAGGTCAGCGAGATCGACGGCGAGGACTCGGTGACGATCGCCGAGCGCCCGCACGACGCAGAACGCTCCCCGCAGCCGGAGGTCCCCCTGTCATGAGGCATCTGCTCTCCATCGACGACCTCACGCGCGACGACATGGAGCGCATCCTCGATCGCGCCGCCGCGTTCGAGGAGGTCTCCGACCGCGACATCAAGAAGGTGCCGGCGCTGCGCGGCAAGGTTGTCGTGAATGCCTTCTGGGAAGACAGCACGCGGACCCGGACGAGCTTCGAGCTGGCGGCGCAGCGGCTGAGCGCGGATATCGTCGATTTTTCCGAGAAGGGCAGCAGCGTCAGCAAGGGCGAGACCCTCATCGACACGGCACGCAACATCGAGGCGATGGGGGTTGACGTGATCGTCATCCGCCACCCGGCCGCGGGGGCGGCGGCGCTGCTCGCCCGTCACCTTGCCGAGGTGGACGACGCGACCGGCCCCGGCTCGCTGGCCTTGGCTTCCTCGCGCGTCAGGCCGTGTCGCAGAAGCATCGGCACGTTGGCGATCGCGAACAGGAAAGTAAGCGGGATCGCCCCCCACAGCTTGAAGGCGACCCAGAAATCGGTGGTGCTGTTGCGCCAGACGGACTCGTTCAAGACCGCCATGAACAGGAAGAACAGCGCCCAGTTGCGGGTGAGCTTGCGCCAGCCCTCGTTGTCGAGGCCGGGGTAGGAGCTTTCGAGCACCATCTTCAGGAGCGGCCGGCCGGTGAGCTGCCCAAAGCCGAGCAGCGCGGCGACGAACAGGTAATAGACCGTCGGCTTCATCTTGATGAAGGTCTCGTCATGGAGCCAGAGCGTGATGCCGCCCATCACCACGACCATGATCCCGGAAAACCAGAGCAGCGGGGAGATGGTGC
>JAHWJM010000156.1 GCA_019348435.1 Actinomycetota bacterium | reverse complement strand
CCGTATATTGGTGAACCCAATAATCCCCGTCCCGCTCGAAGCTGTCGACGCCCAGGACCACGCACTGACTGCCGAAATGGCGGGCAAGCTCCTCGATCAGCGCCGGCCGCTCGAGGGCGGGCGAGTTGATCGACACCTTGTCGGCGCCGGCATCCAGGCAGGCGGCGGCCTGGTCGCGGCTGCGCACTCCGCCGGCGACCGCGAACGGGATGTCGATCACGCGCGCGACCCGGCGGACCCATTCGGGATCGAGGCTGCGGCCCTCGGCGCTTGCGCTGATGTCGTAGAAGACGAGCTCGTCGGCGCCTTCCTCCCGATAGCGCATCGCATGTTCGACGATGTCGCCGACGTCGCGGTGGTCGCGAAAGTGAACGCCTTTGACGACGCGGCCGTCCTGGACGTCGTGGCAGGGGATGATCCTAGCGGCGGGCACTGGCGAGCGCCTCGCCCAGACCGAACGTGCGCTCCCACCAAGCCTTGCCGACGATCGCGCCGTCGGCGACGAACCCGCGGCGCTCCGTGCGCCGCCCGGCGGTCGTGTTGAGCGAGAAGGTCTCGTCCGGCGCGACGTACGCGCCGTCGACGATCTCGGCTCGGCCGGGCGCGACCCGCAGTTCGGCCTCGGCCGCGTCAACCTGGCACGGGCCCTCTCGGGTTGAACGGCAAACTGCTGTAACAACGCAGGCGCGCAGCCTGCGGGAGGTCTGCGGGCCCGTGTGTCGGTCGCGCGGCGGGCGTGACATCCTGCCCGGCGTGTCTCCCGTCATCTTCAGCGGCATCCAGCCCACCGGGCGCAAGCACCTCGGCAACTACATAGGAGCGATCACGCAGTACGTCGCGGGCCAGGATCGCGGCGATCCGGCGATCTACTGCATCGTCGACCTGCACGCGACGACCGTCGCCTATGACCCTGCGGAGCTGCGCGACCGCGTGCACGACACGACCGCAGTGCTGCTCGCCGCCGGGCTCGACCCGGAGCGCTGCATCCTCTTTCGCCAGGGCGACGTCGCCGAGCACACCGAGCTGTGCTGGCTGCTGACGTCGGTCACCGCGCTCGGCGAGCTCAACCGGATGCACCAGTTCCGCGAGAAGTCCTCCGCGCAGCGCGAGCTGATCTCGGCCGGGCTGTTGCTCTACCCGGTCCTGCAGGCCGCCGACGTGCTCGCCTACCGGGCGCACGAGGTGCCCGTCGGCGAGGACCAGCGCGAGCACCTCGAGCTCATGCGCAACATCGCCGAGCGCTTCAACGGCCGTTTCGGCGAGGGGACGCTCGTCGTGCCCGAGCACAGGATCCCGCCGGTCGGCGCGCGCGTGCGCGACCTGCAGGAGCCCGAACGCAAGATGTCGACGACCGGTGGCAGCGAACAGGGCACGGTCTACCTGCTCGACGATCCCGCCACGATCCGGCGCAAGTTCAAGCGCGCCGTGACGGACTCCGACGACCCGCCGGTCCTGCGCCGCAGTGACGACAAGGCCGGCGTCACGAACCTCATCGAGATTCTCGCGGCGGTGCGCGGGGTGGCGCCGTCGTTCGTCGAGGCGGAGCTGGCGGGCGCGCGCGGCTACGGGGACCTGAAGGCGGCGGTGGGGGACGCGGTCGTCGACGAGCTGGCCCCCCTGCAGGATCGCTATCGGCAGCTGCGCGCGCAGGAGCAGGCGCTCGAGGACGTGCTGGCCGCGGGCGCCGGCAAGGCTCGCGCGATCGCGGCGGCGACGCTCGCCGACGTGCGAGAGGCGATGGGGGTGGGGCCGCCGCAGCCGCCGCCTACCGGGTAAGAGGAGCAGGATGCCCCCCGATCTCGTCCTCGGCCCGCTGTTGCGCTACGTCTCCGACACGGAGGCGACCGTCTGGGTGCAGACCGACGAGCCCTGCACGGTAACGGTGCTCGACCGCAGCGCCACGACGTTCACCGTCGCCGGCCACCACTACGCGCTCGTCGTGCTCGACGGCCTGCAGCCCGGCAGCACGCTGCCCTACGAGGTCGCGCTCGATGGCACGCCGCGCTGGCCGCGCCCGGGCGATCCCTACCCGCCGTGCGTCATCCGCACCCACACGCCCGACGAGCAGCTGCGGCTGGCGTTCGGCTCGTGCCGCGTGTCGGTGCCGCACACGAAGCCGTACGTCTTGAGCAAGGACGACGACCCCGCTGGGCGCGAGGTCGACGCGCTGCTGGCGTTCGTCGAGCGCATGCGCCTTCAGCCGCCGCAGGAGTGGCCCGACGCGCTGCTGCTGCTGGGCGATCAGGTCTACGCCGACGAGGTCTCGCCGCAGACCAAGGAGCTGATCGCATCGCGGCGCGGCCTGGACGGGCCGCCTCCCGACGAGGTCGCCGACTTCGAGGAGTACACGTCGCTGTATCGCGAGAGCTGGAGCGACCCGGCCGTGCGTTGGCTGCTGTCGACGGTGTCGAGCGCGATGATCTTCGACGACCACGACGTCCATGACGACTGGAACATCTCGGAGGCGTGGGTCGCGCAGATGCGCGCCAAGCCCTGGTGGGAGGAGCGCGTCATCGGCGCCTACGCCTCGTACTGGATCTACCAGCACCTCGGCAACCTCTCGCCCTCGGCGCTGTTCGACGACCCGATCTTCTGCGCGGTCCAGGACGCCGAGGGCGACAGCGAGGATCTCGTGCGCGAGTTCGCGCGTACAGCGGTGGACGAGATCGCCGGCGCTCGCTGGAGCTTCTGCCGCGACTTCGGGCGCACCCGGCTGGTCGTCGTCGACTCGCGTGCCGGGCGGGTGCTGACGCAAGGACGGCGTCAGATGCTCTCCGACGCCGAGTGGGCATGGGTCGAGGACCGCTGCAGCGGCGACTTCGACCACCTCGTCATCGGCACGTCGCTGCCGGTCATGCTGGCGCCGGGCATGCATCACCTCGAGGCCTGGAACGAGGCGGTCTGCGACGGCGCGTGGGGCCGGCTCGCCGCACGCGTCGGCGAACGCATCCGCCAGGGTCTCGACCTCGAGCACTGGGCCGCCTTCCAGGGGTGCTTCGCGCGCCTGGCGGTGCTGCTCGAGGACGTCGCGGCCGGGCGCCGCGGCCCCGCTCCGGCAACGGTCACGCTGCTGTCGGGCGACGTTCACCACGCTTACCTCGCAGAAGCCTGGTTTCCCGGCCGCCGCGTGAGCAGCCGCGTCCTGCAGGTGACGTGCTCACCGGTGCGCAACCCCCTCGCCAAGCGCGAGCGGCGCGTGCTGCGAGCGGCGTTCACCCGGCCGGTGGCGGCCTTCGCGCGCCATGTGGCGCGTGCGGCCGGCGTCGCGCCGCCGCCGATGCGCTGGGCGTTTGCGCAGGAGCCGACGTTCGACAACCAGATCGCGCGCCTGGACCTGTGCGGTCGCCATGCGCAGCTGTGCATCGAGAAGACGCTGCCGGAGGATTGGCAGGCGCCGCGCCTGCACACCAGCCTCTCGCTCGGCATGGCCGCGAGAGACTGAGGGTTAGGCACATACTGTTAAAGGCATAAGGGGAGTGGCCGTCCCTGGCGCATAAACGGTACAGTCGCCGCCATGCCTAACCACAATGAGCGCGGCAGCTCGGCGCGTTCGACGTAATCGTGATTCTGGTGATCCTGTTCGGGCTGTTCGGGATCTCCTTGCTCATCGCAGCGTCGTAGCCCGCAGTACCGTCTGGGGAGAGGCTGGGTCGGCCGTCCAGCGGCGTCGCTAGTGTGCGCCCGGTGACCGTCGCCGCGCTCGAACTCGATCTCGAGGTCTTCTCCGGCCCGTTCGACCTGCTGCTGACGCTCGTCCTGCGCGAGGAGATCGACCTGCTCGAGGTGCAGCTCGCGGAGATCGTCATCGCCTACCTCGATCACCTCGAGGCGCGCGGCGAGCTCGACCTCGAGGTGGCGACCGAGTTCCTCGTGTTGATCGCGGCGCTGCTGGAGCTCAAGTCGCGGCTCATGCTGCCGGGCGAGGACGACGAGCTGCCCGACTTCGAGCCCGGCGAGGCGGCCGAGGAGCTGCTGGCGCGGATGCTCGAGGCGCAGCGCTATCGCCGCGCCGCGGAGCACCTCGCGGCGCGGCTGGCCGGTGAGGAGGGCATCCGCTACCGCTGCGCCCCGCTGCCGCCGGCGCTGCGCCGCACGAACCTCGCCGACGCGCGTGCCGTCTACAACCCGCGCCGGCTCGGCGCCGCGCTGGGCGGGCTGCTGCGCGTGCCGCCGGAGCTTCCCTTGAGGCATCTTTCGATCCCGCGCGTCACGACGGCCGAGCGCCTGACGCACCTGCGCGCGCTGCTGCGCCGTGGCGCCACCACGTTCGACGAGGCGGTGCGCGGCGCCGACCGCGTGACGGTCGCGGTAACGCTCTTCGCGCTGCTCGAGCTCTACAAGCAGGGCGAGGCGACGTGGGATCAGCCCGAGCCGTTCGGGCAGATCGCGATTGCACCCGTGACGCACTCGGCGGCGCCGGCGTGGGCGGGGGTGCGGTTGTGACGCCGCTGGGCGAGCTGGCGCGAATCATCGAGGCGCTGCTGTTCCTCTCGCCCGAGCCCGTCTGCGCCGAGGAGCTCGCCGAGGCGACGGGCGGCGAGGCGGGCGAGGTCGCCGCCGCGCTCGCCGAGCTCGATCGCGTGTACGCGCCCGGCGCACGCGGGCTGCAGCTCAAGCGCGTCGGCGGCGGCATCGCGATCGCCACGGACCCGATCTGCGAGGAGGCCGCGCGGCGCCTTCTCGCCAAGCCGCGCACGCCGCCGCTGACGCCCGCACAGGCTGAGACGCTGGCGATCGTCGCCTACCTGCAGCCGGTCTCGCGACCCGAGATCACGCGCATTCGCGGCGTCGCCGCCGAGTCCGCGACCGCGACGCTCGAGGAGCGCGGCTTCATCGAAGAGGCGGGACGCTCGCAGTTCGGCGCGGTGCTGTATCGGACGACGGACCTGTTCCTCAGGCTCTTCGGGCTGGATTCGCTGAAGGCGCTGCCGAGCGTCGTGGAGTGGGATCCCTCGCCGGAGGAGCAGGCCGACCTGCGCGACCGCCTGCTGCAGGCCGGGGAGCAGCGCATGGCTGATCGGCCCGGAACGCCAGCCTGACGACGCGACGTCGGGCCGTCAGCGCGCTGCAGTTCTTCCCCCGCGGGGGGTCGTCGCACGTGGCTCGCGCGCTGGCGCGCGAGCTGCCGGCCCATGGCTGGCACGTGACGCTCGTGTCGGGCTCTCGCGGTGATCTCGACGAGCACGCCGACGCGCGCCATTTCTACGGCGGGCTCGACCTCCGCGCCGTCGACTTCGACGCGGCGCTCGCGGCCCCTGATCCGCTCGACCCGCCGGCCGGCGCCGCGCCGATGCAGCCCTCCTTCGAGGATCGTCCCGGGGCGCCGGACGTGGTGTACGCCAGGCTCGACGACGCCCAGTACGAGCGCCAGGTCGACGCCTGGGCGCACGCGCTGGCCACCGCCGGGGCGGCGGATGCCGACGTGCTGCACCTGCATCACCTCACGCCGCTGCATGCTGCCGCCGCTCGTGTCGCGCCGCAGGTTCCGGTGATCGCCCACCTGCACGGCACGGAGCTGCTCATGCTCGAGGCGATCGCGGCCGGCCCGCCGCAGACTTGGAGCCATGCGGCCGCATGGGCGCAGCGCATGCGGGAGTGGGCGCGCGCCTGCACACGGCTCGTCCTGCTCTCGCCCAGCGCGATCGAGCGCGCGGCGCGACTGCTCGACATCGATCGCGCCCGTTGCGTGGTCGTCCCCAACGGCTTCGAGCCGCAGCGCATGCAGCGCATCGGGCTCGATCGTGCAGCGCACTGGCGCACGCACCTCGTCGAGCATCCCCGCGGGTGGCGGCCGGGGGCCGAGCCGGGCAGCGTCGGCTACAGCGACGACGACGTGGCGGATCTGGCGGCCGGGCCGGTGATCCTCAGCGTGGGCCGCTTCACCGCGGTGAAGCGGACGGGGCTGTTGATCGAGGCGTTTGTCGCCGCGCGCGAGCGCTTCGCCGAACCGGCGTCGCTCGTCCTCGTCGGAGGCCACCCGGGTGAGTGGGAGGACGAGCACCCGCTGGCCACGGTGCAGCGGATCGGAGCGCGCGGGGTCTTCCTCGCCGGCTGGCACGAGCACGACACGCTGCCGGCGTTCCTGTCGGCGGCCGACGTCCTCGCGCTCGCGAGCGTGCGCGAGCAGTTCGGCCAAGTGCTCGTGGAGGCCATGGCGGCCGAGCTGCCGCTCATCGCGGTCGCTCGGTTCGG
>JAHWJM010000155.1 GCA_019348435.1 Actinomycetota bacterium | reverse complement strand
ATCTCGAGCTCGTAGATCTCGCGCCGATCGATGACGCCGTAGGCGGCCCGCAGCGGGCTGCGGAAGTGCAGCGTTCGCGCGTCGATCGTCACGCGCACGAGCGGCCGGCCCCGGTCGAAGACATCACGGTCCCGCTGCGTCCACGCGTCGTGCCCGCTAGCTCGCCAGCACACCCGCGCTCAGCAGCAGGCAGAACCCGAGCTGCAGCATCCCGGTCTGTCCGAGCGCCTCGTTGAGCGTGGGGCCGTCGGCGTGGTCGCGCACCGTGCGGGCCAGGCGAATCGCGAGCGGCAGCGTCAGCCATGGCAAGAGCAGCCACGGCGACAGGGAGCCCAGCAGCCAGGGCAGCGGCGCCGCGAGGTAGGCGACGTAGAGCATCAGCCCGTAGAGCGTGCGCGCGCGCTCGCGCCCGAGGCGCACGGCGAGGGTGCGCTTGCCGGCGCGCCGGTCGCCGTCGAGATCGCGGACGTTGTTGACGACGAGGATGGCGGCGGCGAGCAGCCCGACCGGCACCGCGAGCAGGAACGCCTCGGCGGGCCACGACTGGATCTGGGCGAATGTCGATCCCGTCACCGCAGCGATGCCGAAGAACAGGAAGACGAAGACCTCCCCGAGGCCCGCGCGTGGTGCCCGATGTGTGGACGACGATGGCCGTCGCCGTCAGGTCGTGCGTGCCGGTCAGCGGCGCGCGCTTGTCGGGCAGCCCCTCCAGCGGCTTGCTCACGACGGTCGCGCAGCTCGCCGTCTGGGTCCGGCGCTCGCCGGGCTTGAGGCGCCGGTCGACCGGCACCGCGACGGCGCCCAGCAGCAGGCAACCGTGCAGAGTCTCGGCGAACGGGCGCCGCGCGGGCAGCGCGATCCCGACGCGGTCGCCCGGCCGCACGCCGAGCGCGCTGAGGCGCTGCGCGGCAAGCGTCGCGGCCTCGTGCAGCTCGGCGTAGCTCAGCGCGCCGTCGTCGGCGCGCAGCGCGACGAGGTCGGGCCGGGTCCGTGCGGCGCGCTGAAGCCACGATTCGACGAGCATCGCTGCAGGGGAAAGTAGCCTGCAGGCATGGCGATCGAGTGGACGGCGGGCGAGGGCGCGTACACCGACATCCGCTACGAGCTCAGCGCAGACGGGATCGCGAAGATCACGATCAACCGCCCCGAGGTGCGAAACGCCTTCCGTCCGCAGACGATCGTCGAGATCTCCCAGGCGCTCGAGCGCGCTCGCGAGGACACGGCCGTCGGCGTGATCGTCCTGACCGGCGAGGGCGAGCTCGCCTTCTGCTCGGGCGGAGACCAGAACGTCCGCGGCGACACCGGCTACCTGAGTGAGCCCGGCAAGCCGGGCGCGGTCGGGCGCTTTCACGTCACCGACCTGCACGTCCAGATTCGCCGCACGCCCAAGCCGGTTGTCGCGATGATCGCGGGCTTCGCGATCGGCGGCGGCCATGTGCTGCATCTGGTCTGCGACCTGTCGATCGCCGCCGACAACGCCCGCTTCGGACAGGTGGGCCCGCGCGTGGGCTCGTTCGACGGCGGCTTCGGCGCCGGCCTGCTGGCGTCGCTGGTCGGGCCGAAGAAGGCCAAGGAGATGTGGTTTCTGTGCCGCCAGTACGATGCCTCGGAAGCGCTCGCGATGGGGCTCGTGAACACCGTCGTGCCGCTCGCGTCGCTGGAGGAGGAGACGGTCGCGTGGTGTCGCGAGATGCTCGCGATGTCGCCGTTCGCGCTGCGCCTCGTCAAGGCGAGCTTCAACGCCAGCGAGGATGGCTTCAGCGGCATCCAGCAGCTCGCCCACGACGCCAACCTCCTCTTCTACGAGAACGCGGAGGCGCAGGAGGGCCGCGACGCCTACCGTCAGAAGCGCCGGCCGGACTTCTCCCGGTTCCCGAAGCGGCCGTAGCGACCGGTTCGCCGCTTGCTCCGCACGACCGACTAGGTTCACGCGCATGGCCGCCACCGCCCCCAGCACCCCCGCGCTGCGCATCTGGCTCATGGCCGCGCGCATCCGCACGCTGCCCGCCGCGGTGGCGCCGGTGCTCGTGGGCACCTCGCTGGCGATCGCGGGCGGGATCTTCCGGGTCGGGCCGTTCATCGCGGCGCTGCTGGGGTCGATCCTCATCCAGATCGGCACGAACCTCGCCAACGACTACTCGGACGCGCGACGCGGCGCAGACAGCGACGACCGCCTCGGGCCGGTGCGCGTGACGGCCGGCGGCCTCGTCCCGCCGCGCCAGGTGCTGATCGCGACGTATGTGACGTTCGGCCTCGCGGTGGTCTGCGGGCTGTACCTCGTGTTCGCGGCCGGGATCGAGCTGCTGTTCGTCGGCATCGCGTCGATTGCCGCCGGCGTCCTGTACACGGGCGGGCCCAAGCCCTACGGCTACGAGGGCCTCGGGGAGGTCTTCGTCTTCCTGTTCTTCGGCATCGCTGCGGTGACGGGATCGACATTCGCCCAGATCCAGTCGTGGCCCGCCGAGGCATTCCTGCTCGCGGTGCCGGTCGGGCTGCTCGCCGCCGCCATCCTCGTCGTCAACAACGTCCGCGATCTCGACGGCGACCGGCGCGCCGGCAAGCGCACCCTTGCCGTGCGCCTCGGGCGCGAGCGCGCGCGCACGCTCTACGGGCTGATGCTCTACGTCGCCTACCTCGCGGCGCCGCTGCCCTGGCTGCTGGGCTCCCTGTCGCCGTGGCTGCTCTTGCCATGGCTGACGCTGCCGCTCGCGATTCGCCTGGCCCGCACGGTGCGCGACCACGCCGACGGCCCCACGCTCAACGAGGCGCTCGGACAGACCGGGATGCTGCAGCTCGGGTTCTGCCTGCTGCTGAGCGCAGGTGTGCTGGCGAGCTAGCGGGCACGACGCGGTGGACGCAGCGGGACCGTGATGTCTTCGACCGGGGCCGGCCGCTCGTGCGCGTGACGATCGACGCGCGAACGCTGCACTTCCGCAGCCCGCTGCGGGCCGCCTACGGCGTCATCGATCGGCGCGAGATCTACGAGCTCGAGATCGAGGGCGCCGACGGCGTCCGCGGCCGTGGCGAGGCGGCGCCGCTGGAGCCCTACGACGGCGTCTCCCCCGCCCGCGCGCGTGCCGCGCTCGAGGCCTATCGCGGCGTCCTCGAGGACAGCGACGAGGACCGGCCCGGAGGCGAGCTGCTCGACGCGTGTCGCGCCGCCGACGACCTGCCGCAGGCGCTCGCCGCGGTCGACATGGCGCTCTGGGACCGTGCGGGGCGGCGCGCCGGCCGGCCCGTCGCGCGACTGCTGACCGACGACGTGCTCGACGAGGTGACCGTCAACGCGACGATCGGCGCCGCAGACCGTGCGGCGGCCGCCGCCAGCGCCGAGGCTGCGCTGCGGGCCGGCTTTCGCTGCGTGAAGCTCAAGGTCGGCACCGGCGACGACGCCGGCCGGGTGGCCGCCGTGCGCGCGGCGCTCGGCTCGGGCCCACTGCTGCGCCTGGACGCCAACGGCGCGTGGGACGTCGAGGAGGCGGTGCGCGCGATCGAGTCGCTCGCCGCCGCCGGACTGGAGCTCGTCGAGGAGCCGGTCCACGGCCTCGCTCCGCTGCGCGAGCTGCGCGAGCGCGTCGCCGTTCGCATCGCAATGGACGAGACGGCATCGGTTCCCGGGGCGCTGGCTTCGGGCGCGGCCGACGCCGTCTGCCTGAAGCTCGGACGCTGCGGCGGCATCTCGGGACTGCTGGCGTGCGCGACGCTCGTGCGCGCATCGGGCGCCGAGCCATACGTCGCGTCGACGTTCGACGGCCCGCTCGGGATCGCCGCGGCGCTGCACGCGGCCGCGGCGCTGCGGATCGACGCCGCCTGCGGCCTCTCGACGCTTGACCTGTTTGCCGACTGCGCGCACACGCTGGTCGTGCGCGACGGGGCGATCGCGGTGCCGGACGGCCCGGGGCTGCTCGGATGACGCGGCTGGCGCTGCGAATCGCGCGTGCCGCGCTGCGCCGGCCGCCGGCGCACGTGCGCTACGGCGAGCATCCGCGCCAGGTGGCCGACCTGCACAAGCCGCCTGGGGCGGGCGCCCGGCCGGTCGTCGTCGTGCTGCACGGCGGCTACTGGCAGCCGCCCTACACGCGGCTCATCACGCGCCCGCTGTGCCTCGACCACGTGCGGCGCGGCTATGTCGCCCTGAACGTCGATTACCGGCGCCTGGGCAAGGAGGGCGGCGGCTGGCCGCAGACGTTCGAGGACGTCGCGGCGGCGATCGACCACCTCGATCGGCTCGACGACGCGTCGCTGGACCTCGCGCGGGTGACGATGCTCGGCCACTCCGCGGGCGGTCAGCTTGCCTTGTGGGCGGCCGGGCGCGACGACCTCCCGGCGGGCGCCGTCGGCGCAGCTCCCGTCGTGCGCGCGCAGCGCGTGCTGGCGCTGGCTGCCGTGTGCGATCTCGCCGGCGCCGGACCGCCTGCTCACAAGCTGCTCGGCGGCGGCCCCGCGCAGGTTCCCGAGCGCTGGGCGCAGGCCGATCCGATGCGGCGCATTCCGCTCGGCGTTCCCGTCGGGCTCGTGCACGCAAGCGGCGACGAGACCGTCTCGATCCGGCGCTCGCGCGCGTACGCGGCGGCCGCGCGCGCCGCGGGAGCCGAGATCTCGCTCGCCGAGACGCCTGGCGGGCATCGCGACCCGATCGATCCCGCCAGCCGCGCCTGGGCCGTCGCCGCCGACTGGCTGGCGCCGTGACGGCCGCTCAGCGGGGGATCCGCGCGCGTAGCGCCAGGACCCGCCGCGCGCCGTCGCGCAGGGCCTTCTCGTCGAGGCGCCCGTCGCGCGCTGCCGCGAGCAGCCCCTCGGCGGCCTGTGCGCCGGCCCGATAGCTCGAGGCGAACAGTGGCAGGTCGATGCCGGCCTGGACCGCGAGCACGGCCCGCCGGCGGTTGGAGCCGTAGGCGTCGACCGCGGGGGTGCCGAGATCGTCGGTGATGCTCACCCCGCGAAAGCCGAGGCGCTGGCGCAGCTCGCCCTCGATCCACGGCCGCGAGAAGGCGGCTGGACGATCGTCGAGGGCGGGATACACGGCGGTCGAGAGCATGACCGCGTCGACGCCGGCGTCGATGAGCCGCTTGAACGGCGCCTCGTCGACGCGCCGGAGCGTCTCGAGGGACGTGTCGATGCGCTGCGCGGCGTCATCGGTGTTGATGGCGGCTGCCCCGAAGCCGGGAAAGTGCTTGGCGGTGGAGCGCACCTTGCCGTCGCGCAGGCCGCGGGCGAACGCGACGGCCCGCCGCGCCACGTCGCTCGCTCTGCCGGCGTAGGTGCGGCGCTCGCGGGTGAGCGCAGCGCCGGGGCGGCCGATGTCGGCGACCGGCGCAAGATCCATGTTCGCTCCCGCGCTGCGCAGCGTGCGTGCTGCGGCGCGACCGTCGGCGCGCGCCTGTGCGGCCGACGTCACGCTGGCGGCGGCGCGACTGGGAGCGCCCGGGATGCGCCGCACCGGCCCGCCCTCCTGGTCGACCATGACGATGAGCGGCGCCCGCAGCCCTGCCGGACGCCGGATCGCCTGCAGGCTGCGCATCGCCGCGCGCACCTGCCCGGCCGAACGCACGTTGCGCGAGAACAGGATCACGCCGGCCGCCTCGCCGCGGGCGATCCTGCGGCGCAGGGAAGGCGGCGGCTGCAGGCCGTCGTACGCGAAGATCATGTGCTGGCCGACCGCCTGGCGCAGGGTCAGTGCCGGCGCGGTGTTGCTGCCGGCGCCGGCGGGCGCGTCGAGCGCGCCGATCATGGCGTCGGCGATCTCGCGCGGCGTCGCGCCGATCGCCTCGCGCACGAGCGCGTCACGTGCGGTTCTCGCGGCCTCCAGCTGCTCGGCCGGCACGTCGTCGGCGCGCTCGACGCGTGACGTCTGCTCGACGATCAGTGGGTTCAGGCCGAGGATGTCGCGCACGCGCGCGAAGCGGATCGGACCGAGCTCGGGGAGGAGCTCTTTCGCCTGGAGCACTGCGGCGGCGTAGCGGCGCACGTAGCCGACTTGAACCACGCGGCGCGCGGCGACGGCCGCGCGCTTGATCTCGTCCGCCTCGCGGAGCGTGAGGCACATCGGCTTCTCGACGAGCACGTGCTTTCCCGCCGCGAGCGCGGCAAGCGTCACGGGCGCGTGGAAGGCGTCCGGCGAGGCGACGAGCACCGCGTCGACGTCCTGTCGCGCCACCAGGTCGACGTGATCGGTGCAGCGTGCCTCGACGCCCCACGTCGCGCCGACCGCGTCGGCGACCCGCGCGCTCAC
>JAHWJM010000154.1 GCA_019348435.1 Actinomycetota bacterium | reverse complement strand
CGCTCGAGAAGGAGCGCCAGCCCCAGGCAGACGCAGGCGAGGGCGAGCGGATACAGCAGCCAGGCTGCGAGCAGATCCACGTCCGCCGCGGCTCAGTCGCGGCGGCGCAGACCGAGAATCGACAGCAGGAACGACGAGAAGAAGATCTGCAGTCCGATGATGACCAGCGCGGCGGCCGTCACCGCGAGCCGTTCCTCCGACAGCGCGCCGAAGCCGCGGTTGATCCACGTGCCGACGATGACCGCGCCCGCGGCGAAGCCGGCCGCGAGGACCGCGCCGCCGAGCATCAGCCCGTGCTCGAGCCGGAAGCGCTCGCGCATGCGGTCGAACCACGCGTCCTTCTCGCCCATGAAGTACGTCCCGTAGGCGTGCGCGCAGAGCCCGAGCGCGACGATCTGCACGCCCACGACGCACAGCAGCTCGCCGCCGATCAGCGTGTGCAGGTTCCAGGCGCGGCCGAAGATCGGAAGCTGCGTCAGCGAGATGAACGAGATCAGCAGCCCGATCGCCAGCAGGACGGCGCCGGGCACGATGAACAGGTGCGTCGGGCTGTGGACGAGCAGGAAGCGCAGGTGCCGCCAGCCGTCGCGGAAGCGCGACAGCTTCGACTCGCCGCCGCGAGGCGCGTAGGAGATCGGGAACTCGCGGATGTCGAGCTTCTCCTTTGACGCCCGGATGACCATCTCCGACGCGAACTCCATTCCCGTCGTGCGCAGGTCGAGCGTCGGCAGGATGTCGCGGCGAAAGCCGCGCATGCCGCAGTGCGCGTCGCGGATGCCGGTACGGAAGAAGAGGTTCAGCGTGCCGCTCAGCAGCGGGTTGCCGATGTAGCGGTGCATCCAGTGCATCGCCCCGGGCTCGATGTTGTCCATCCGGTCGCCCATGACGAGCTGCGCGCCGTCGCGCAGCTCTTCGACGAAGCGCGGGATCTCGTCGAACGGATACGTCATGTCGGCGTCGAGCATCACGATGTACTCCCCGCGGGCGGCGGCGAAGCCGGCCAGGTACGCCGAGCCGTAGCCGCGGCGCGGCTCGTGCACGACGCGCGCCCCCGCGGCGGCGGCGAGCTCTGCGCTGCCGTCGCCCGAATCGTTGTCGGCGACGACGACCTCCCCTGCGATCCCCGCCGCGTCGAGCGCCGCCTGCGAGCGGCGGACGCACTCCTCGATGTTCTCGGCCTCGTTGAGGCACGGGATCACGACCGAGACCTCGACCGGCAACGCCGGCAGGACGGTCTCTGATGTCCCGGCTGATGTGCTGTGGGTCGAAGCCATGGTTGAGTCGCGCGACGTGCCTACGGGGGCACGTTCACGTGTCTTCTAAACGAGTCCAGGCGCGAAGGTTGCGCGGTCCCAGCCTAGATGATCGGTCCTTTCTGAAACGCTGGGCCGTGCGTGCGCATCCTGATCGTCTACGACTGCCTGTTTCCGTACACCATCGGCGGGGGCGAGCGCTGGTATCGCAACCTCGCGGAGCGCCTCGTGGCCGACGGCCACGACGTGACCTACCTCACGCTGCGCCAGTGGGATCGCGGCACCCGGCCCGAGCTGTCGCGGGTCGCGGTGAGGGTCGCCGGGCCGCGCATGGCGCTCTACGCCGGCGGCCGGCGCCGGATCGCTCCGCCGCTCGTCTTCGGCGCCGGCGTCCTCTGGCACCTGCTGCGCCACGGGCGGCGCTACGAGGTCGTGCACACCGCCTCGTTTCCGTTCTTCTCGCTGCTCGCGGCAGCGCTCGTGCGCCCGCTGCGCCGCTACGGGCTCGTCGTCGACTGGTTCGAGCTGTGGTCACTCGACTACTGGCGCGACTACCTCGGCCGCGCCGGCGGGCGCGCGGGCTGGGCGGTGCAGCGGCTCTGCCTGCGTGTGCCGCAGCGAGCGTTCACGCTGGCGCACATGACCGCCGCGCGGCTGCGCGCAGAGGGCGTGCACGGCGACGTCGAGGTGCTGACCGGCCTGCAGGACGCTCCGCCCGCGCTCGCCTGTCCGCGCCCGGCGGAGCCGCTCGTCGTGTTCGCCGGCCGCCATATCCCCGAGAAGCGCGTGCCGGCGCTCGTGCGCGGCTTCGCGGCGCTGCGCGAGCGGGCGCCCGAGCTGCGCCTCGTGGTGTACGGCGACGGTCCCGACCGCTCGGAGGTCCTGGCGCTGATCGACGAGCACGGCCTCGGCGACGTCGCGAGCGCGCCGGGCTTCGTCGACCACGACGAGCTCGAGGAGCGCCTGGCGGGCGCGCTGTGCATGGTGCTGCCCTCGCGTCGCGAGGGCTACGGGCTCGTCGTCGTCGAAGCGGCCGCACGCGGGGTGCCGAGCGTGGTCGTCGCCGATCCCGACAATGCGGCGACCGAGCTGGTCGACGAGGGCGAGAACGGCTTCGTCGCCGCGTCGGCCTCACCCGAGGACATCGCCGACGCGATCCTGCGCGTACGCGCCGCGGGCCCGCCGCTGCGCGAGACGACGGCGAAGTGGTTCGAGCGCAACCGCGAGCGCCTCTCGCTGACGGGTTCGCTGGACCGCGTCGCCGCCGCCTACGCGGATCTGCCCCCGACCATCGCCCGCTCGTAGCTCTCGGCGGTCGCGCGGGCCGTCGCCGCCCACGTGAAGCGCGCCGCCTGCCCGCGGCCGGCCTCGCGCAGGCGCGCCGCCTGCGCCGGATCGCTGAGCACGCGCTCGATCGCCGTCGTCATCGCGCGCGCGTCGGCGGGATCGAAGAGCAGCGCGGCATCGCCGGCGACCTCGGGCAGCGAGCTGCGATCCGAGCACGCGACCGGCACCCCGCGGCGCATCGCCTCCAGCACGGGTAGGCCGAAGCCCTCGTAGAGCGAGGGGAAGACGAAGACTGCGGCGAGCGCGTAGAGGCCCTCCAGCTCTGGGCCCGAGACCCAGTCGAGCAGCCGCACGTCGTCCATCACCCCGAGCTCGTCGGCGCGCTCGCGCAGCGTCGCCTCGTACGGCGTCGGATAGCCGGGCACGACGAGCACCGGCCGGCGCTCGGCCGGGATCGCGGCGAGCGCCTCGAGCAGGCGCACGAGGTTCTTGTGCGGGCGCTTCGCGGAGACCGACAGCGCCACCTGGCGCGCCCCGAGGGCATGGCGCTCGCGCAGCACGCTCTCGGCTTCCGCCTCACCGGCGCTCGTCGTGCCGACGCCGAGCGGCACGACGTCGATCTTGCGCTCCGCGACGTGCAGATAGCGGCGCACGTCGGCGCGCGTGGACTGCGAGTCGACGATCACGCGGTGCGAGCGGTGCGCCGCGGTCGGGATGAGGACGCGCATCCCCAGCCCGAGGACGCCGAAGTGGGCCTCGGGCACGACGCGGTAGAGCAGGTCGTGGATCGTCACGACGCGGCGGAACGGCCCGCGCGCGGGCGCCGTGCTCGCGAGGCTGTGCAGCACGTCGACCCCCGCCCGCCGCGCGAGCCCGGGGAGGTGCTGCTGCTCGCCGCGCACCCACTGCACCCGGCTGCGGGCGAACACCGGCACCTCGACGACGTCGGCGAACTCGTCCCACTCGCCGCCGGCGGCCCGCGCCTCGCGGTTGACGAACGCCGTGATCTTCAGGTCCGGTCGCACGGCGGGCAGCGCGCGCAGCAGCTCGCGGGCGTAGACCTCCATGCCGCCCTGCTCACCGGGGACCAGGAAGACGAGGTTCAGGCCGACGTGCATCGGCCGGACCGTCGCGCGCCGTCAGCCGCCATTGGAGCGGCCGGGCGCAGCGCCGCCCACCGGCAGCCGCGGCGCAACGGTCGCGTCGATCGCGACCGCGAAGCCGTTTCCGACCTTGTCGTCGGGATCGCAGTGGCCCAGCACCTTCAGGCCGACCGCATCGCAGAGCTCCAGGAACGACTCGCACGTCCAGACGCTCCAGTGCGCATCCTCCTCGGACTCAAAGCCGTCGCGATGGCGCGTGAGCAGCTCCTCGGTCGTCGTCAGCGGCCGGTCGGCGTCGAACGTGCGCTCCTTGTGCGGGACGACGCACACGACGTAGCGCCGCGCAACCCGCTGCCACTCCAGGAGCGCCCGGATCGGATCGGGGAAGTGCTCGAGCACGTGCGAGCTGAAGACGAAGTCGTAGGAGTCGTCGTCGAACGGCAGGTCGTCGCCCGGCGCGACGACCTCGACCTTGGCGATGTGCATCGCCAGCCGTCGCTCCTCCTGCTTGTAGATCGTGTCGGTGGCCCCGTAGCGGTCGACGTTGATCGCATCCAGGCGGTAGTTGTTGTGCGACGAGGCCCCGATCTCGATGCCCTTCAGACCGCGGAGGTAACCCGAGACGAAGTTCGAGTCGCGGCGCAGGACGAGCGAGCCCATGAAGTACACGCGCGATTTCAGCAGCTGGATCTTGTCGGAGAGGGCGATGACGGCGGCCGGTTCGGCAGTTGACGACAGGCTAGCGGGCACTCACGAGGGCATCGGGCAGCCGGCGATCACCTGCGCCAGAGGCTCGCGAGCTCCGTCCCGATCGATCGCATCCGCTCGACTCGTGAATCCTCCGCGGTGAGCTCGGGCGAGATGACGGCGTCCAGGCGATCGAGCGAAACGCGCCGCGTCGCCTGCACCTCCCGGCGCTTGCGCAGGATTGCCGGCAGGCCGCGTCCAACGGCCGCGAGTACGGCGAGCTGTTCGCGAAGCCGACCTTCGCGCGCGGCAGTGACGATCCAGGCGACCTGATGTACGAGCACCTTGCCCGCGTGCCGCGCGAGCGCCCTCGCGGGATAGTCCTTCAAGATCAGCCAGATCTGATTGCGGCGCAGCAGCGCGTTGTAGCTCGACTTCTCGGCAGACGTCGTAGCGCCGCCCATGTGGTAGCTGACGGCCGCCGGCACGTAGCGCGCGCTGAACCCCGCGAGCTGCGCGCGCAGCCCCCAGTCGACATCCTCCAGATAGGCGAAGAAGTCCTCGTCGAACATCCCGACGGTGTCGAAGCAGCTGCGGCGAAAGACCGCCGCGCCCGCGCACGGCGCGAAGATCTCCTCGGGCATGTCGTACTGACCGGCATCGACTTCGCCGCCGCCGCGATGCGTCGCGATCCCCGACCACATGAACAGGTCGCCCGCAGCATCCAGGCGCGCGCGGTCGAAGAAGCTCAGCATCTTGCCGGCTGCGCTCGCCGCCTCGGGATGGCGATCGAGTTCTGCGACGAGCAGCGCGAGGTAGTCCGGCTCGAGCTCGAGGTCGTTGTTCAGCAACGCCACGTACTCCGACGTCGTCGCGGCCACACCGCGGTTCAGGGCCGCCGCGACACCGATGTTCTGCGCGAGCTCGAGCACGTCGAAGGACGGCCAGCGCTCGCGCACGTATGCCGCGCTGCCGTCACTCGAGCCGTTGTCGACGACGAGCACGCGCATATCGGAAAGAACCTGGCGCTCGACGCACGGCAGGATGACGTCGAGCAGATCGCGCCGGTCGTAGGTCAGTACGACGGCGGTCAGACGGGGGGGCATCGTCGCCACGATATTGCCGTCACCCCGGCCGCGCCCGTGGCCCCCACGCGTAGCGCGCAAGCGCATCGCGCGTGGCTGGACCGCCTTCCTGGTAGATCCGCGTCTGGTTGTCGGCGACGAGCAGGTCGCGCTGCGTGCCCTGCCAGAAGATGTCGGCGTCCGGCCATTCGCCGCATCCGAGCGCGACGCCGTCACGGCCGACGACGACGGCCGCGAGGCCGCATCGGCGCAGCTGCGCCGTGAGTCCTCGGCTTCCCGCCTCGAAGCGATACGCAGCGAACTTCGTCAGCAGCGGGCCACTACGCAACGACAGCAGCCGCAGGCGGTCGATGACAAACGCGTTCGTGCGAACGTGCGGCGCCGGGAAGCCGGGGAAGCCGATCATCTGCGGCGCCAGGTCCCTCGGCGCGCGCGCCAGCGAGCGGAGGTGGGCGGCCCCGCCCGAGACGGGCCGCCTTGACGAAGCGGACGGCGGCTCGATCGCGCTGCGGTCGCCCATCGCGATGCCGTAGCCGTTGGGCAGCCCGAGCGTCGAGAGCGTGAACGATCGATGGCTGGCCCACGAGCCGGTCGCCGCCGCGACGCCGATACCCGGCGCGTCGAGCGCCGCCGCCAGCATCGCAAGCCAGCGGGGCGCGAGGATCGTCGAGTACGAGTTGACGAAGCACAGCCGCTCGTGCGGAAGCACGCGGGCGGCGGCCAGATACGCGGTCACATCGAAGCCGTCGTCGGCGACCGTCACGACCGCGGTTGGTTCTTCGCCCAGCAGCCGCAGGGCGGCGAGCGCGCGCGACAACCCGTGCCCGCCGCCGAGCCCGACGACGTTCATTCGCGGCCCCTGTCCCGGTGCTCGACCTGGACCGAGACACCGAGCGTGCGCAGGT
>JAHWJM010000153.1 GCA_019348435.1 Actinomycetota bacterium | reverse complement strand
TCGTAGTAGCGGTGGGGCAGGCGCGGGCGCAGCGGGAGCTCCTCGAAGCGTCCCTGCTCGAACGGCTCGCGCGCAGGCGAGCGCGCTGTCCCTGGAAGCTGCGGAAGCCTCACGCGAAGACCCCTATCGCGTCGTCACAGGCGCGGATCGACGGGCTCGCTCTCCATCGCCAGAACGCCGAGCACGCACTCGTGCACCCTGTAGAGCGGCTCGCGTCGGACGAATCGCTCGAGCGCCTCGACGCCCAGCCCGAACTCACGGATCGCGAGCGATCGCTTGCGCCCCAGACTGCGCGTGCGCAGGCGATCGATCTGGCCGGGATCGGCGTACTCCGGCCCGTAGATGATGCGCAGGTACTCGCGGCCGCGGCACTTGATGCCGGGCTGGACGAGTCCCTTCCGCCCGCGCGCGACGAAGCTCATCGGCTTGACGACCATCCCCTCACCGCCGCCCACGGTCAGCTCCTCCCACCACGCCGCGCCCGTCGCCTGGTCGCCGGGATCCGTGACGTCGACGGTGCGGCGGCCGGTGCGCTGAAACCAGTCGGGGTCGGCCGTGACCAGCTGGTCGCAGTGCTCGAGGTGCCACATGTGGTCGCGGTCGATGAAGACGCCGGTCTCGGCCGCGAGCACATGGAACGGCGCCAGGCGCAGATCGGATACGCCGTCGACCGGCCAGACGTAGCGGCGGTAGGCGTCCAGATAGTCGTCGACATGTTCGATGCGGTGACGTTGACGGTCGAGCAGAAGGGCGACGTCGAGACCACGAGCGCGGGCGACATCGAGCGCGGCGACGGTTGCATTCAGGCCAGCCTTCGCCGCGGCGCCGACGGACGCGTACTGGCGGCGGATCAGCTCCATGGCCTTCGCCGACCAGGGGAGCAGCTCGCAGTCGAGCACGAGCCAACCCGTACCGAGCGCATCCCACAGGCCGGCCGACTCGACGGCACCCCGAACGCGGCTGAGCGCGGCCTCCGTGTCGACTGGACGATCGAGGAATGGCCGGCCGGTGCGCGTGTAGATCGCGCCTGTCTCGCCTCCATCGACCCCGAAGCGCTCGCGAGCAACGTCGGCGTCGCGGCAGACGACCACGATCGCGCGCGATCCCATGTGCTTCTCCTCGCAGATCACGTGCGGGACGCCGACGCTCCGATACTCCGCGAAGGCCTCCTCCGGATGCTCCAGCAGATCCGGGCGGCTCGAGGTCGCGGTCGGCGCCATCGTCGGCGGGAGGTAGACGAGCCACCGCGGATCGGTCGCAAACCGGCTCATGATCTCCAGCGCGGCGGCCGCGTTCTCCTCTCGCACCGTGACCGTCCGCGCGAGCCGCGTCTGCACGATGCGCTTGCCCGCGACGTCGTCGACGTCGAGCAGGAAGGCCGGCCGGTCCTCATCAGCGAGCGGCGCGGCATCCTCGGGCGCGAGGAACGGCTTGGCAGGCTCGTAGTAGGTGCGGCTCGCGGGAACGGAGACCAGTTCGCGTTCTGGCCAGCGCAGGGCGGTCAGCCGTCCGCCGAAGACGCACCCCGTGTCGATGTTGATCGTGTTGTTGAGCCACTCGGCCTCGGCGACCGGCGTGTGCCCGTAGACGACGGCGGCCTTGCCGCGGTAGTCGGTCGCCCACTGCAACCGGACGGGGAGCCCGAACTCGTCGGTCTCGCCCGTCGTCTCGCCAAAGAGGGCAAAGTCGCGGACGCGTCCGGACGAGCGACCCTGATAGGCCTCCTTCATCCCGGCGTGCGCGACGACGAGCTTCCCGTCGTCGAGCACGACGTGGCTGACGAGCTTGTCGAGGAAGTCGCGAACCTGGTCACGGAACTCGTCCGGCTCGCCTTCGAGCTGCTCCAGCGTCCCAGCGAGGCCGTGCGTGATGCGGACGTCGCGGCCCTTGAGCTTGCGGACCAGCTTCATGTCGTGGTTCCCGGGGAGGCAGACGGCAGTGCCGGCCTCGGCCATCGACATGACGAGCTTCAGCACGCTGGGTGTGTCCGGTCCGCGGTCGCCGTAGTCGCCGACGAAGACGGCACGGCGTCCATCGGGCGGTGTGGCTGAGGTGCCATCCGCGGCGAGCTGGTAGCCGAGCTCGCGCAGCAGCTCGGCAAGCTCGGCGTGGCAGCCGTGGACGTCGCCGATGATGTCGAAGGGCCCGTGGTCGGCGCGGCGATCGGTCCACAGCGGCGCTCGCTGCACCTCGGCGCCCTCGACCTCTTCAGGGGAGCGCAGCACGACCACCCGACGAAACCCCTCGCGCTGCAGGCCCTTGAGGGACCTGCGCAACTGCGAGCGTTGCTGGCGGACGACGTGCGGTCCGAAGTCCCGCTCCGGGCGCGAGCGGTTGCGCTCCTGGCAGATCGCCTCCGGCATGTCGAGCACGATCGCGACCGCGAACAGGTCGTGTTGCCTGGCGAGCTCGATCAGCGGCCGACGCGCTTCACGCTGCACGTTGGTCGCATCGACGACCGTGAATCTCGGCTGCGCCAGTCGCCGACCGGCGATGAAGTGCAGCACCGCGAATGCATCCGTGGTGGCCCTCTGGGCGTTCTCGTCGTCTGCGACCAGCCCCCGGCAGAAGTCCGACGAGATGACCTCGGTCGGCGCGAAATGCCGGCGGGCGAACGAGCTCTTGCCCGCGCCGGAAGGGCCGATCAGGACGACGAGGCTCGGATCCGGCAGGTCGATCCTCACCGGCTGAACACCGCCATCTGCGTCGGCGGCCCGACCTGCGGGTCGTCGGGGCCGACCGGGAGGTAGCGCACCTCGTAGCCATGGCGTCGGGCGACGCCCTGGGCCCATGTCGCGAACTCGCCGCGCGTCCACTCGAAGCGGTGGTCGGGATGACGGAACTGCCCCGCCGGCAGCGTCTCCCAGCGCACGTTGTACTCGGCGTTCGGCGTGGTCACGACGACGGTGCCCGGCCGCGCCGAGCCGAAGACGTTCTGCTCGGCTCCGGCCAGGCGCGGCGGATCGAGGTGCTCGATGACCTCCACCAGCGCGGCCGCGTCGAAGCCGATCAACCGCTTGTCGCGGTACGTGAGCGGGCTGTGGAGCAGCGTGATCCGCTGTCGCTGCGCGTCGTGCATCTCGTCGAGCTTGAGCCGGCGCGCGGCCTGCTCCAGCGCGCGCACGCTCACATCGGCGCCGACGATCGACTCGTACTCCTCGCGCATCAGGCGCTCCAACAGCACCCCTGCCCCGCAGCCGAGGTCGAGCACGCGTTTGGCTCCGGATGACTTGAGGACCGACTGAACGGTGCCGAGGCGCTGGTCTCGCAGCGAAACGCGCTCCTCCAGCTGCTCCTCGCGTCCCGGCTCGTCGGGTTCCTCGACCGGCGGCGCTGCCTCGTCCAGCTTCGCGAGAGCGGGGAAGTACAGCCGCGCCTGCTTCTTCAGATAGCGCCGAACGATCAGGTCGCGCTCGGGATGCACGCCCAGCCACCCCTCGCCGCGCCGCATGAGCTTCTCGATCTCCGCCTCGTCGACCCAGTAGTGCTTGTCGTCGTCGAGCACGGGCAGGAGAACGTAGAGGTGGTTGAGAAGTTCCGCGAGCCGCAGCTCGCCGGCAAGACGAAGGCCCACATGGGCGCCCTCGCCCCACTCTGGGAACTTCGGATCGAGCACGATCGGCGCGACTCGGACGTCGTAGCCGAGCGGCTCGAACAGCCGTCGCACGAGCGACTCCCCGCCACGCGCCGGCACCGCCGGCAACGACGCCTCGAGCGGGATCGCCGAAGCGGCGAGCTCCTCGTAGCCCTTGCACGTCCCCGCCATCGCGCTCTTGAAGACGTTCACGAGCGCCACGGACAGCAAGGAGGATGCGACGTACGGCCGATCGTTCACGTACTCCGCCAGCGCGAAGCTGCTCGCGCCGCGGCCGCGCCGGACCAAGCCGACCGGATCGATGTCGAGCAGCAGCGCCGCGGTGCACCGCTCTTCGGTCGCCTCGGGGTAGAAGACGTGCACCTCACCGAACGGCACGGAGAACGTCTGCACGCGCTGCGGATGTTTGTGCAGCAGGAAGCCGAGATCCGTGGCCGGGCGATGCGTCGTCGTGACCGTGAGCAGCACTCGGGCCGAGGCTACCGGTGACCGGACCGCTCCGATCGGCGCCGCGGACGGACGTGAAGCCGCTTGCCAAAGCGTCTCGCCCCTGTCGCAGCAAATCCCGCTCCAAGCGAGCGGGATCTGCAGGGACCGGATGGTTCCGGGCCAATAGTCAGACGGCGGCTGAGAGCAGGTGCGACATCGCCGATGGGGCGGCGATCGCGCGAAAGCGCGCGACTGGTTTGCGACTCGAACCGAGCGGTGATCAGTCAAGCTCGTCCGGGGCCGTCGCCTCCGTCGCGCAGGAGAAGCGACATTTGCGGCTCGACCGGCAAGGGGGTCAGCCGAACTTCGTGGCAAGGTACTCGACGTGGTTACAGCAGCTGGGGGACGCGCCCCTGCACGGCCGGCGATCTACTCCTCGCAGTCCAACGCGGGCGCCAGGAGCGGCTTCGCGGGAATGCTCGGAATCCCATCGAAGCCGGCGTGAGGGCCAGCGTTCTCGCGACCAACGCATCTCGTCTGGCCGTGGCGGTCGCCGGCCTGGGCTCGGTGCGGACGCCGGGACGGGACAATGCCGACATGGACGAACTCGCCGTGGGGTGGGATGAGCTGCGTAGAGGACGTTGGGACGCGGCGCGGGCGATCTTCGAGAAGGCGACGGCGGGTGAGGAGAGCGCGGAGGGCTTTGAGGGCTGAGCTGGGCGGCGTGGTGGCTGGACGACGCCGAGGCGGTGTTCGCCGCCCGTGAGCGCGCCTACCGCCTCTACGAGGCAGCGGGAGACGTCGCCAGCGCGGCCCGCATGGCCACGTGGCTGGCCAGCGATCAGCTCGATTTCCACGGCGCCTTCGCGGTCGCCGGCGGCTGGGGCGGGCGCGGCGGCTGCTCGCGCCACTCGAGGAGGGCGCGGAGCATGGCTGGCTGGCGTTCCACCAGGGCTACGTCGCGCGCTTGCGCGGAGACAACGCGGCCGCGGCCGAACGCGCTGTGCTCGCGGCGCGGCTGGGACGTCGCTTCGGGGTACCAGACCTCGAGATGCTCGGGCTTGCGTTGGAGGGCGCGACGCTCGTCGCGTGTGCGCGCGTGGAGGAGGGCATGCACTGCCTCGACGAGGCGTCGGCGACCGCGCTCGAGGGCGAGGCTGCGATCCCGATGTCGAGCGCGTGGACGTTCTGCTTCCTCGTGAGCGCGTGCACCGCCGTGCTGGACTACGACCGCGCGACGGAGTGGTGCGCGCGGATCCAGGAGTTCGCCGAGCGCTTCGACAGCCGCTACATGCTCGCCTTCTGTAGGGCGGAATACGGCGCGGTCCACCTCTTCCAAGGCCGCTGGGCGGAGGCGGAGGAGCTGCTCGAGGCTGCCGTTGAGGACTTCACGCGCTCGCGGCCGGCGATGGTAGGCGGCCCGCTCGTGGGGCTCGCTGAGCTCCGGCGCCGCCAGGGTCGCGCGGCGGACGCGGCGGCGCTGCTGGACAGGGCGGGAGCGTCGGGTGTGGCGCAGCGCTGCCGTGCACGGCTCGCACTGGACGACGGGCATGCGCGTGAGGCGACGGACATCCTCGAGCGGCTGTTGCGCCAGGTGCCCGATGAGGCCGCACTCGAGCGCGCGCCGGTGCTCGAGCTGCTCGTGCACGCCCGCGCCGCTGCCGGCGCCCTGCACCACGCCGGCGAGGCGCTCGCGGAGCTGCGCGTCGTCCAGCGGCGCACACGTACAGCGCCGATGCGCGCTTGCGCGGATCTCGCCGAGGGAGTGCTCGCCGCCGCAGGCGGAGATCACGAGCGCGCCCGCCTCCTGTTCGAGGACGCCGTCGACCGCTTCGCCGTTAGCGACGCGCCGTACGAGCTCGCGCGAGCGAAGGTCGAGCTGGCGGCAACGCTCGCCGCCCTCGGACGCGAGGAGGCGGCCCATCGCGAAGCGGGAGCCGCCCTGCGTGTCCTGGACGAGCTGGGCGCCGAGGCCGATGCGGCGCGGGCGCGCCGGCGGCTTCCCGGGCCTGTGCGCGGCGGCGCCCCGCTGCCGGAGTTGACTGCGCGCGAGCGCGAAGTTCTGTGCGTGCTCGTCGAGGGTCTCACCAACCAGCAGATCGCCGAGCGCCTCGTGCTCAGCGAGCACACCGTCCACCGACACGTCACGAACATCCTGCGCAAGCTGGGGCTGCCATCGCGAACCGCGGCCGCCGCGCACGCCGCCCAAGTCGGGCTCCTGGGCGAGCGCGGACAGTAGCCAGATCGGGCCACACCCGCGCCCGCGAAGATGGCCATGGCGGGCGAAGTCGCCGCGGCATCGCGCCCGTAGTGTCGCTGTCATGAACCAACGCATCA
>JAHWJM010000152.1 GCA_019348435.1 Actinomycetota bacterium | reverse complement strand
TACGACGACGCCTTCGTCTCCGAGGAGCTGACGGCCTGGTTTCGCGGTGAGCCTCAGGCGGTGCACATCCTCTGCTGGGGGATCACCCCGCAGGATCACGAGCGCCTGCAGGCGCTCGCCGGTGACGTCGAGGCCGTCGCCGAAGACCTTGGCGAGCGCGCCATCACGTGCGCGCTCGCGCACCCGTTCTATTCCGTCGAGGCGCCGCTGCTGCCGCGCCATCGGCGGCGCCTGGCGCAGTTGTTTCCGATCTGGGAGACCCGCAACGGCTCGCGCGCGCCGGAGCTCAACGCGCCGGCCGAGGTCTACATCGAGACCCACGGCGGCACCGGCGTCGGCGGCTCGGACGACCACGCCGGCGTCGACGTCGGGCGCACGTGCACGCAGACGCCGCGCGGCGCGACGTGGCGTGAGTTTCTCGACCACGTCGCGGCGGGCGACGCCGTGCCGCTCGGCGAGCACGGCAGCGCGGCGAAGTGGACGCATGCCGCGATGGCGCTTGCCACGCGCGCACTGGGCCGCGGCGCAAGCGACGGCGGCGCTCCCGATCCGGTCGCGATCTTCACGATGGTGCAGCGCCTCATGCGCGAGGGCGACGCGCGCTCGAGCCAGACGCAGACGGGCCTGTGCCCGGACGACGCCCGCGCGCTGCTGCGGGCGTGGCTGACCGCCGTCGAGCTCGACCTCGAGGAGAGCGAGCTGATCGCGTTCCTTCAGCGCGAGGACTTCTTCCACGCCGATCTGTACCGGCGGGCCAAGCGCGTCCACGAGCGCAAGCTCGCGTCCGCCGTCGCCGAGATCGCCGGCGCGACCGCCGGCAGCGTGGATGTCGCGGCAGCCGCCGCCGCGCTCTTCGACGCGTGCCTGGCGGCGATCCCCTACGCCCCCGCGGCGGCCTTCCTCGGCCGCGAGAAGGCGAAGCTCGCGCGACGTGAGGGCGAGCCGCTGCGGGTCGCGCTCGTCGCCGACGCCGTCGGCGGAATGCACGGCGTGACGCACACGCTCGACGAGCTGCGCGACCGCGGCGTGCCCGGTTTCGAGGTCGAGGTCGTCGGCACCGACCAGAACGTCGACCGGCGGCTGAGCGCGGTGGCGGAGATCGACATCCCGTTCTACGCGGGCCTGAAGGTCGGCGTCCCGAGCCTGCCGGCGATCGTCGAGGCACTGACGGACGGGCGCTACGACCTCGTCCACCTCTGCTCTCCGGGCCCGGCGGGCGCCGCGGCGGCCCTGATCGCCCGCGCGATGGGCGTGCCGATCCTCGGCAGCTACCACACCGAGCTCGCCGCCTATGCCGGCCTGCGCACGCAGGACTCGTGGCTCGAGGACGCCGCGCGCCGTGCGATCGGCGCCTTCTACGGCCAGTGCCACCGCGTCCTGTCGCCGAGTGTCGCATCCGACGTGGTCCTGCGCGAGATGGGCATCGCCGACGAGCGGATCGGCCGGTGGGACCGCGGCGTCGACGTGGCACGCTTCTCGCCCGCGCTGCGCCGCGAGGACCTGCTGCCCGGCGAGATCACGGTCCTATACGCCGGACGGCTCACGCGCGAGAAGGGCGCCGACCTGCTCGCCAAGGCGTTCCTGCAGGCGCGCGCGCGCGACCCGCGCCTGCACCTCGCGCTCGCCGGCGGCGGCCCCGAGGAGCACTTCCTGCGAGCACGCCTCGGCGAACACGCGACCTTGCTCGGCTGGCTGACGGGCGACGCGCTCGCGGCCGCCTACGCGAGCGCGGACATCTTCCTCTTCGCCAGCCGGACGGACACGTTCGGCCAGGTCCTGCTCGAGGCGCAGGCGAGCGGCCTGCCGGTCGTCGCCGTCGGCGAAGGCGGGCCGGCAGGCATCGTCACCGACCAGATCACCGGGCGCCTGTGCCCGCCGGACGCAGGAGCCCTCGCCGACGCGGTCGTCGAGCTTGCCGCGGCGCCGGCGCAGCGCGAGCGGCTCGCCCGCAACGCCATGCAGGCGGTGTCGCACCGCACGTGGGAGCGCGCGTTGCAACGCCTGGCCGACGACTACCGCCGAGCGCTGCACCCCGACCACGCGGCGCTCGGGGCCAGCCGTGCTGCGTGAATCGGCGGTGCTGCAGGAGCGACGGCGACTGCACAGCGCCGGCACGCCCCGACGACCGGCGCGCGAGACGCGTGGTGCTGCCCTTCGCGTCGCCGACGTGGCCCTGTTCTACGGCGAGCGCAGCGGAGGAATCCGCACCTATCTCGCGGCGAAGGCGGCGTGGGCGCAGAAGAGCGGCCTGATCGAGCACCACGTCATCGTGCCGGGCCGCTGGGAGCTCCACGAGGCCGGGCGTCATGAGCTGCCGTCGCTACGCCTGATGGCGACGAACGGCTACCGGCTGCCGCTGGGTGCCGGGGCGCTCAAGGACACGCTGCGCGAGCTGCGCCCCGACGTCGTCGTCCTGCACGACCCCTTCTGGCGACCGCTCGGGGTGACGCGGACGGCGCACGACCTCGGCGCGACGGTCCTCGCCGTCCACCACGGCTCGACCGCGCTCGACGCGGCCGCCCTGCCCGGACCGGACGGGCTGTGGCGCCCGCTCCTGCGGGCGTGGATGCACCACGCCTACCGCGACGCAGACGCGATCATGTCCGCCGTGGATGCGCGCGTCGACTGCGGACGCAGCGCGACGATCCCGCTGCGCTTCGGCATCGACCCCGTGTTCGTCCCGCAGCCAGCCGTGCGCCGCCACGACCACGTCCTCTACGTCGGGCGCCTCGGCCGCGAGAAGGGCGTGATCGAGCTGCTGCACGCGGCAGCGCGCTCGGCTGAGCCCTGGCAGCTGAAGATCGTCGGGCGCGGCCCGCTCGAGCATCGCATTCGGCGCCTCGCCAAACGGCTCGGCATCGACGAGCGGGTGCGGATGTACCCGTTCATCGCCGACCGCGCGCGGCTGGCACGGTGGTATGCGGGCGCATGCGTGGTGGTCATGGCGGGCGCCCACGAGACCTTCGGCCTCACAGCCTTCGAGGCGGCCGCGACGGGCACGCCGGTCGTGACGTGCACCACCGCGCCGTCGGCAGCCCTGATGCCTGCGCTGGTGCGAACGTATGAACCCGGCGACATCGACGGCCTGCTCGCCGCCATCGAGACTGCGCGCGCGGGGCGCCCGGCCGAGGCGGCCGGCACTTCCCTCGGCAAGCGCTGCTCGTGGGGGGCGGCGTTCGCAGCCGAGACCGTGGCGCTCGAGCGGCTCACGCGCAGCCGCGAACGGCCGCTGGCGGTCGCCGGCTGACCTCCGACTGCGACGGCTGGCGGGGGTGACGCTGAGATGCGTGAGTGGGTCGTCGAATTTCCGTCCGCTCTACAGACGCTTTTTCGACGACCCCCTGCTCATCCCGTGCGGCTGCAGATCCACCATTAGATCCGCGCCCACTCCGCGCGGCCGCTGACCGCCTCTGCTGCTGCGTCGCCACGACTGGGAAAGATGGTGCATCCGGGGGGATGTTGCAAAGGCGCAAGGAACGCTCCAGCAGCCAGCGAGCGAGTCGCACGGAAGGCTCAGCTCATCTGCAAGCGCTTGCGCCAACCCCTCTCGATGTCGGCGATGAAGCGTTTCGGCGGGCGCTTGTAGACGCCGCGGCCGAGCTTGACGGCGCGGCGGCTCAGTTCGCCGCGGCGGCGGTCGATCGCGGCGAGCAGCGCGTCGCGGGTGGGGCCGTCCTCGAAGTGGTGTGGGTGGACCTCGACGTAGTCGCGCAGCACGCTGAGGTCGTGGTGGTCGCCGAGCAGGTCGGCGAGCTTGTGCGCGCGGCGCGACAGGCGCTTCATGCGCTTGGGGTGCACCGGCCTCAGGACCTGTGACACGTGCCAGAGGTCCTTTACGCGCTTGCGGCAGTCGTGGAGGTTCTCGGCGCTGGGTTCCGCGCGGGCCGCGTTCAGCCGCTTGCGTCCGCGGCGGTAGATGCGCCGCAGCGAAGGCTCGAGCGCCGCGAAGTCGTCGCGTTCGAATGTCCACTCCGCGGTTCGCGCACCTGCCTGCGCGAGGGCGTGGCTCGTCTCGCGGGTGACGCCCTCTGCGGCCAGGGCCTCCAAGGCCCGCTCGTGCTCGTCGTGCAGGCGCGCGCGCAGCTCGACGGTGGCGTCCGGCGGGAGATCGGCGGCGAATCGCGCCTCGAGAGCGGCCAACGTCTCGATCAGCACGCGCGCGTCACGCGCCGTCGAGAGCCGCGCCGCAGTGTTGCGCAGCTGCATGTTCTCGCGGACGTAGAGGCCCTCGTCGATCGCGTCGCGTGACAGCCGCAGGACGGCGCGCACGCGCTTGATGCGCTTGCGAGCATCGTGCACAGCCGGGCCGAGGCCGGGTTCGGTGGCCGCGGCGAGCTCGTCGGCGCCATCGGCGAGCTGGCCCGCTGCGATTCGGCGGATCCCGTCGGGGATCGCCTCGCCGGCGATCAGCCGAAACCGGCGCTGTCTCGGATCGGGCGGCGCGGGCGCCGGCGGTGGGTCGGCCGCAGCTGCGGTGCCGGCGGCGGCGGCGGCCACGAGCGTCCTGCTGGGATCAGACGTTCGAGCGTGTGTCACAGCTCGTGTGATCACCGCAGTTGGTTCCGCCGAAACGTCGCTTCCGCCGTCCGCATGGAGGAGCGGCGCCCCGGCTCGTTGCTCGCAGCGCGAAAGCGAACGACGGCACCGTTGGCGTGGCGCGACACGATGTTCACACCAGCGCACGGGGCCCCGGCTACGTCTCGGCGGAGCGCGAGTCTCAGCCGACGGCGCCCGACTACGTCAGGAAGCGGGGAGCGCGCGGACGTGGTCGTTGCGTCTCCGTCGTACGTGTTACCGGGCAGCGAAGTCCATGACGGGACGCACCGCCCTCGGCTGGACCGGATCGGCCTCGAGTATCTCCGCGAGCAACCCCGCACCGGGTGTGAGGCTGCGAATCGCCTGGTCCAAGACGGCGATGGCTGCCTGACGGTGGCGTACGGCGGTCCACAGGGGCCATCGCCGTTCGACGTCCAGCCATCGCCTCGCCCCGCAGTGGGGTGACGTCGCCGGTCATCACCGGGTTACCTTCGAGCCGCCGCCGCGCATGATGTCACCAGGATCTTTACACGCTGCGCGTCCGCCTCGGGCACCGTGACCGCCGTAATCCAGATCGGAGGCGGTATGCAGACTCGTAGAACGTTGCTGCGGCGTGGCGCGGTCGGAGCGGGCGGCGCACTGGCGTTCTCGCCCGTCGCAAGTGCTTTGGCCAAACCGGGCAGGCAAGCCGGCTACGGCCCGCTCGTCGAGGACTCGGCGGGGCTGCTTGACCTGCCGCGTGGCTTTCACTATCGCGTCGTGCAGAGCGTCGAGGACCGCCTGTCAAACGGCGCCCGGGTGCCAGGTGACTTCGACGGCATGGTGGCGATCGAGGGTCCGCGGCACTCCACGATCCTCGTGCGCAACCACGAGCTGCGACCCAATGACACCGCCACGAAGGCAGCGGTCGTCGGGCGCAATCCCTACGATCCGGCGGCGCCGGGCGGCACCACCGCGCTGATCGTCGGTGCCAACCGCAAGGTCCGTCAGTCGTATGTCTCGTCGTCGGGCACGCTGAACAACTGCGCCGGGGGCGGCACGCCGTGGGGCACGTGGATCACGTGCGAGGAGGACCGCACGACCGGCCATGGCTACGCCTTCGAGGTCGACGCGACGCAGCCGGAGAACGACCTCTCGAAGACGCCGATCCGCGCGATGGGCTACTTCTCCCACGAAGCTGTCGACATCGACCCGCGCACCGGCATCGCCTATCTGACCGAGGACGACTTCCGCGGCCAGCAGGTGGCGCCAGAGGACGAGGTGCCCGGCACCAGCGGGAGTGATCCCAGCAGGACGCGCTCGAGCTTCCTGTACCGCTATTTGCCCAACAACCGAGCCCAGAAGCCGGGCGCGCTGCAGGACGACGGCAAGTTGCAGGCGATGGCGATCCAGGCGCGGCCGCTGTACAACATGGACCTCGGCCGCACGGGCGAGCGCTTCCAGGTGGTCTGGGTCGACGTCAGCGCCGAAGAGCCGCACGACGACGCGCTGACGAAGGGCGCGGCGCGCTTCCAGCGCCTGGAGGGCTGCCACTTCGCCGGCGGCGCGTTCTGGTTCGACGACACGTCGGGCGGCGAGGCGCGCGTCGGGCAGGTCTTCGCTGGCCTGCTCGTCGCGCTGGGGCTGGCGGCGTTCGTGACGCAGGGCGGCGGCGGACTCGACGGTTTGTGGGAGGTGCTGATCGGGGTCTTCCTGTTGCGGGGGGCGACGGCCAGTCATCGCCGCGCACGGCTGCGCGAGAAGTTCGACGCCACCGACATCAGGTCGGTCATGGGCAGCGTCCCGCCGCCCCTTGACGCCTCGTGGTCGTTGGACCGCGCCCTGGACGTCGTACAGCAGCGACCGTCGTTGTTGTGGCCCGTAGGAGAAC
>JAHWJM010000151.1 GCA_019348435.1 Actinomycetota bacterium | reverse complement strand
CGGCGTCGCAGGCGTTGACGACCGACGCCACGTCGTCGCGGCGCAGCTGCTTCGTGACGACCGACATCTGCTTCTTGGAGCGCTCGTCGCGCACGACGAGCTTGAACTTGTCGGGGACGATCGGCAGGTCGGCCATCCGCCACTTCTTGTACTTCGCGTCGTACTCGTCGGGCTCGGCGAGCTGCACGAGGTGCCCGACCGCCCACGTGACGACGTGCTCGGGGCCCTCGAGGTAGCCCTCCTGCTTCTGAAACGGGCCCGGCAGGACGCGCGTGAGGTCGCGGCCGACCGATGGCTTCTCGGCGATGACGAGTGTCTTTGGCTCGGGCAAGAGGCCGGAGGGTAGCGCCATCACCGGGTGCCGCCCGTACCCTCCAGGACCGGCTACCTGATGCAGCGCCCCGTGTCGACCGGGCCGTCGGCGCTCGCAAGCGCGTCGCGCACGATGCGATTGGGGACCGCATAGCCGCCATTGCCGCCGACGACCTTCGAGAACACCGTGCCCGACACGCGGCCCGCGACGTCGACGATCGGCCCGCCCGAGTTGCCGGGCTGGACGTCGGCGCGGAAGGTCGTCACCTCGCGCCGCACGCGCCGCGTCCCGTAGGCGTTGTTGGCGAGCACCGACGTCGTTCGCCCGACGCGCGCCGGGACGATCCTGTAGGGGCCGTTGAGCGGGAAGCCAAGCACCGCGCCCGGTTCGGTCGGCTTGACCTCGCGCGCGAAGTCGAGCGACGGGCGATCGAGCGACGGGACTCGCAGGACGGCGAGGTCGTTGCGCGAATCGAAGTGGATCGCCCTCGCGTCGAGGCGGCTGCCCGAGCCCTTCGGCTCGACGGAGCTGCGGTTCGAACCCGCCACGACGTGCGCGTTCGTGACGACGATCCCCGGCGCCGCCACCCATCCCGACCCGGCGACGCCGAGGCCGCAGGAGTTGCTGAGGACGCGCACGATCGAGCGCCCGGCCCGGTCGACGTCGGGATCGCGCGCGACCGATTCGCGCGGCGGCCGCACCTGCACCTCGGGTCCGTCGATGGTCGGAAACGGATCGAAGCGCGCGAGCGCCTTGAGGACGCGGTCGGAGGGCAGGATCATGTTGAGCTCCTTGAGGATCACCGAGCGCTGGATCGTGGCGCGGTACTCCCGCACGCCCGGCGTCTGCAGCACGATCACGCTGACCAGCCAGGCCAGCCCCAGCGCGAGCGCGATCGCCAGCACGGCGCCCAGCAGCCCGTCGAACACGCCGAAGACCGGCGAGCGGATGCCCGACCGCATGGCCCCGGCCATGCCCTCCGCTCCGGCCGACAGGATCACGCCGCCGACAAGCGCCCCGAGCAGCCCGAAGAGCGGCGCGAACGGCGACGCGTTGCCCTCCTCGAGCAGGTGCGGCCCGAAGCGCGTGCCGAGGTACGCACCTCCGATGAACCCGACGAGCGACAGCGCCCCGATGAGAAAGCCGCGCGCGAAGCCGATCAGCGCGAAGAACGCCGCGAGGACGATGATGAGGATGTCGATGGTGGTCATGGGGATGCTCGATCGCTCGGCGGCGGGGTCCAATGGCGCGAGGACGTCCGTGAGCAGGCCATAGTTGTGCTGCGTGCTCGTCCGTTCGTCACCCTTGCGCCGCTCCCCTCCTGCCCGAGCCCTGATCTTCGCAGGCGCGCTCGCCGGCGGCATCTGCGTCGTCGTCGTGCTGCTCACGCTGACGGGCCGGCCGCCGGCCGAGGAGGCGGCGGCGCAGCGCTTCGTCGCGGCGTGGTCGCAGGGCGACTTCGCGGCGATGCATGCCGAGCTGACGCCAGATGACCAGCGCGCGATCCCGCTGCGCGAATTCACCAATCGCTATCGGGCGGCCGCGACCACCGCGACCGCGACCGCGTTTGGCCACGGCGAGGTCGCTGGGCCCGAGGACGGCATCGTCAGCGTGCCGATGACCGTCACCACGCGGGTGTTCGGGACGTTGCGCGCCCCCCTGCGGCTGACGTTCTCAGGAGACGGCGACGACAGACGGCTCGCATGGTCGCCGAGCATGGTCTTCCCCGGGCTCGCGGCAGGCGAGCGCCTCCGGCGCAGCACGCAGATGCCGCGCCGGGCGGACATCCTCGCGCGCAACGGCGCGCCGCTCGCCCGCGGCCAGGACCGCACGTCGCCGATCCCCGACGTCGCGGACTCGATCGTCGGAGAGCTGGGACCGCCGCCGACCGAGCGCGTCGCGCACCTGCGGGCGCTCGGCTATCCAGACGACGCGCGCGTCGGCCTCTCCGGCCTCGAGCGCGTCTTCGAGGAGCGCGTCGCCGGCACGCCGGGCGGTGCGCTGCGCGCGGGCGACCGGACGCTCGCGCGCACCGAGCCGCGCCCGGCGACGGCGGTGCGCTCGTCGATCGACCCGGCGGTGCAGCGCGCGGCGGATCTCGCGAGGGGCGGCCGCGTGGGCGGCGTCGCCGCGGTGCGACCGCGCACGGGCGAGATCCTGGCGCTCTCGGGGATCGCCTTCTCGGGCCTGCAACCACCGGGCTCGACGTTCAAGATCATCACGCTGGCGGCCGTGCTCCAGCACGGGCTGGCCCGCGTGAACTCCAGGTATCCCGTCGAGACGAAGACGGTCCTCGAGGGCGTCGAGCTCGAGAACGCCAACGGCGAGTCCTGCGGCGGCACGCTGCGCCAGACCTTCGCGCACTCGTGCAACTCGGTGTTCGCGCCGCTCGGCGCGCGCCTCGGGCCGGAGCGCCTCGTGAAGACCGCCGAGCAGTTCGGCTTCAACAAGGACATCGGCATCCCCGGCGCCGCGACGAGCACGATCCCGCCGGCGAGGGAGATCGGCGACGACCTCGCGGTCGGTTCCACGGCGATCGGCCAGGGCCGCGTGCAGGCAACGGCGCTGCAGATGGCGTGGGTCGCCGCGACGATCGCCGGGCGCGGCCGGCGGCCGCGGCTGACGCTCGAGCGCGGCCTGACCCCCCAGCGCACGCAGGTCGTGCCCGCGCGCATCGCGCGCGTCGTCGGAAGCATGATGGAGGCCGTGGTGCGCGACGGGACGGGTGGCGCCGCCGCGATCAGCGACGTCCGCGTCGCCGGGAAGACCGGAACGGCCGAGCTGCGCGACACGAGCACGCCCGACTGCACGCCCAGCCCCGACCCGGCGGCGGCGCCCTGCCCGGCTCCCGAGCCCGACGATCCGACGGACACCAGCGCGTGGTTCGCCGCCTACGCGCCCGCCGGCGCGCCCCGCGTGGCGGTGGGGGTGCTGCTCGTCGAGGCGGGCGCGGGCGGCGACACCGCCGCGCCGGTCGCTCAGGAGGTCCTGCGCGCCGGCCTCAAGGCGACGCGCTAGAACGCACGCGCGCCGCTGAGGCTCGGCGCCGACGGGCTCAGATGTCGAGGTCGATGATGCCCGTCTGGTCGTTCGTCGAGGACTCGATCTTCAGCTCGAGCGGGCGGTTGTCGAGCGCGTCGAGCGTGAGCTTGAAGAGCACCAGCAAGCCCTGGTTGGCGGTGTTGTACGCCGGGGTGTCGGGCAGCGGCGCGATCTCGCCGGGCGGGATCGGATCGGAGGGCTCGTACGCGAAGGGATTGGTGTCCTTGAGGTCGATCGGGTGGAAGACGTCCTCCTGCGTGTCGATGATCTCGATCTCGCCGGAGGGCTTGAGCGGGCGCGACGCCTCGTTCTCGACCTGCAGGAAGATGCCGAACCAGACCTCGTTCTCCTCGAGTCCCTGCTCGGCGGGCGGCACGCCGGCGATCAACGCCTTGTCCTGGAGGTCGTAGGGGTTGAGCTGGCGCGAGCCCTGCACCTGGTACTTCAGGTCGCCGAGCGAGAGGTAGAAGCCCTCGCCCTCGATGTGCTGGACCTTGGCGTCCTTGTCGTGGTGCTTGCCGCATGCCGCTAGGCCACCGCTGACGAGCAGGGCGGCAAGAACGGCGAGTGGACGACGCAGGCGGGACATGAGGGCGGCGAAATCTACAGCCTGAAGCCGCTGGCGGGCTTACGTGCCCCGCCCGACAGCGTGGTGCGCTCTCCGCGATCCTCGCCGGACTCGAGGATCGAGCGCAGCCGCTCGAGCGCGCGCTTGTGACAGCGCGTCGTCGAGTTGTGCAGTCGCAGAAGCTTCTCCATGAGCTCGTCGGACTTCAATGCGGGCTCCGAGCGCGTTTGGAAGGTCACCTTCGTCTCGCTGGGGCCGACCTCTTCGAGCGTCCAGGTCGAATAGGTGCGGATGCGGTTGAAGCGACCCCCGCGGCCGGTGGCCACGATCCGCTCGGGCGGTGTCAGCTCCGTAAGCGTGATGTCGCCGTAGGAGAAGCGGTCAAAGCGCGATTTGACGCGAAAGCGCGCGCCGGCGCCGTGGCCATAGGAGTCTTCGCGCGTGAGATGCCAGTCGACCATGCAGTGATCGGTGAACTCCGAGTGGTTGGCGACGTCGGCGAGGTACTCGAAGACCTCTTCGCGCGGCCTGGCGATCGTCGTGGTCAGGGTGATCGGCTCCATCGCAGCCGCAATCTATTCGGTTGCGCGCTCGCCCGCCTGAGCCGTCAGACGCGACGAACGCGTACCGCGTTGCCGTACTCGCTGTGGCGCACGCGCTCGCTCTCGAGCGGTTCGTCGCGGCGCAGCGGGCGGCACAGCTCGCAGACCGGCGAGCCGGCGCCGAAGCGGTACAGCGTCTCGCCGACGAGCGGGGTGCGCCCGCAGTCGGTGCACGCATGGCGGCCGTCGGAGAGGGCGCCGACGCTCTTGCGCAGCAGCGCGCGCTCGAGGTCTTGCTCGTCGATCGTCACCGCAGGACGGGGCATCTGCGCATGTTCTGCGCAGATGCCCCGGTTCCTGCCGGCGTTCTCTTGAGGGTGGGTTTAGGTTGAGGCCGAACATGGGTAGAGGCCTTGTCCCGAAGCGGGTCCGCATCAAGTCCACCACCCCGGCTTGACGCGGCCGTCATAGTTCACGCGCTCCGGTGCTGTCGGCTGCTGTATCTAAGGCGAAGGGAGTCGGTATGGAGTCGCTCACGTCAGGAACCCTCGCGGGAACGGGTACGTTTCGCTGCGAGATCTGTGGCCACGTCCTGGAGATGACGACGGCGGACGTCCTTCCCGCCTGCCCGGGCTGCGACGGCGCGACCTTCACGCGCGCATCGCTCTTCGCCGGTACCGCGCGGTTGCGGGGTGCCGAACCCGACGTCCAGACGCATGGCGACGCGCTCGATGCGGCCCGCGACACGATCGACGAGCCCGGCCGCTACCTCGTCTTCCACGACGCCGGCGAGGTTCGCGCGGTGGCCATGCCGGGCGACTCGATGCGGATCGGCCGCAGCCTGTCGGCTCACCTGCGCTTCGAGGACCCGACGGTCTCGCGCCGCCACGCGGTGCTGATCGGCGAGGCCGACGGTGTGCGCGTGCTCGACGACCGCAGCCTCAACGGCGTGTTCGTCAACGGTCAGCGCGTCGTCTCACAGCTGCTCGCCGACGGCGACGAGATCGTCATCGGGCGCTACCGCCTGCGCTTCTTGGACCGCTCGCCGCTCGGCGCCGAAGCGGCGGCGGCCGAAGTCGGCGGCGAGTAGCCTTTGGCGCCCTTGGGCGCCACGATCGCAGTCCTCTCCCAGAAGGGCGGTACCGGCAAGACGACTGCCGTGCGGACCCTGACCGACGTCCTGCGCCGCATCGACCTCGACGTGCTCGCGGTCGATCTCGACCCGCAGGGCAACCTGTCGGACTACTTCGACGTCGATCCGGATGCCGCGCCGTCGATCGCCGACGTGCTCGCCGGCCGCGCCGAGGCGGCGCAGGCGATCCACGACGACATCATCCCGGCCAACCTCTCGCTCGCCGAGGCGGAGCTCATGCTGGCCGGGAAGATGGGCCGCGAGCTGACGCTCAGGCGCGCGCTCAAGCCGCTGCGCGAGCGGTACGACCTGATCCTCCTGGACTGCCCTCCCTCGCTCGGCCTGCTGACCGTCAACGCGCTTGTGGCCGCCGACCACGCGCTGCTGACGACCGAGGCGCAGTACTTCGCGCTGCAGGGCGTCGAGCAGGCGCTCGAGGTCATCGAGCTCGCGCGCGACGGGCTGAACCCCGAGCTGGGCTGGCTCGGCGTCGTCTTCAACATTGCCGACATGCGCACGAAGCACAGCCGCGAGGCGTTCACGACGCTCGAGGAGCACGTCGGGCGCAAGCTGTTGCGATCGACGATTCGCTCCTCGATCGCCTACGCGGAGGCCGCCGAGCGGGCGATCTCGATCCTCGACCACCGGCCCGATCTCGGCGCCGACTACCTCGCCCTGACCGACGAGATCCTCGAGCGGTTGAAGATGCGCGATGCCCGAGGCCGGCTGAAGGCGCTCGTGGAGGCCTAGCCGGATGGCGCGCAGGCACATCACCGTCGCCGGCGTGGTACTCGCCGTGGCCCTCACGGC
>JAHWJM010000150.1 GCA_019348435.1 Actinomycetota bacterium | reverse complement strand
GAGGCGCTCTCGGTCGGGCCCGAGCAGGATCTCGGCCACCTCCTCGTGCATCTCGATGGCGAAGGCGGCGCTCCGCGACTTGCCGGTCGCGCGGCGCAGCCGGCGCTCGATCTCGACCGCCACCGTCTCGTGGGAGACGACGACCCCGTCGCCGCCGCACGTCTCGCAGCGGACGGTGAGGATCTCGCGCGGCCCGTCGGTCACGTTCTGCCGCGTCATCTCGACGAGCCCGAGCGGCGAGATCTCGACGACGTAGGTCTTCGTCCGGTCGCGCTCGAGCTCGGCGCGGAATACCTTCATCACCTCGTCGCGGTTCTTGGCGATCTCCATATCGATGAAATCGATGACGATGATCCCGCCGATGTCGCGCAGGCGCAGCTGGTTGACGACCTCCTCGGCGGCCTCGAGGTTCGTCGTCGTGATCGTGTCCTCCAGGCGCGCGCCCTTGCCGCGCCCGATGAACGAGCCCGAGTTGACGTCGATGACCGTCAGCGCCTCGGCGTAGTCGATGATCAGGTAGCCCCCGCTGGGCAGGTCGACGCGGCGCGTCATCAGCCCGTCGATCACCTTCTCGACGCCGTAGGCCTCGAACAGCGGCTGCTTGTCGTCGTAGAGCTCGACGCGGTCGACGAGCTCCGGCGCGGTGCGCGTGAAGAACGAGACGAGCCGCTGGTGCTGCTTGGGGTCGTCGACGATCGCGCGCTCGAAGTGCTCGGAGAAGATGTCGCGCACGACGCGCACCGAGAGGTCGGCCTCCTGGAAGACGAGCCCCGGCGCCGGGGTCTCCTCGACGCGCTTCTGAAGGACCTCGTGCAGCTTGAAGAGGTACTGCAGCTCGCGCTCGAAGTCCTCGCGCTTCGCCCCGCTGGCCGCCGTGCGGATGATCGCGCCGCCACCGCGCAGGTCCAGCCCCTTCGTCTCGCGGCGCAGGCGCTCGCGCTCGCGGTCGTCGAGCCGGCGCGAGACCCCGACGCCCTCGCCCATCGGGGCGTAGACCATGTAACGGCCGGCGATCGTCAGCTCCATCGACAGACGGGCGCCCTTGCTCTTCAGCGGGTCCTTGACGACCTGCACGACGATCTCCTGGCCGGGCTTGATGAGCTCCGTGATCTTCGAGCCCCCCTCCTTGCCGCGGCCGCGGCGACCGACGTCGACGCCCGGCACGACGATCTCGTCGACGTGCAGGAAGCCGTTCTTGTCCAAGCCGATGTCGACGAAGGCGGCCTCGAGGCCGGCCAGGACGTTGTCGACCTTGCCCTTGTAGATGTTGCCGACGATCGAGCGCGCGCCGCGGCGCTCGAAGTACAGCTCCGCGACGCGATAGCCGTCGGCGGGATCAGGCTTCTTCGAACGCGTCGACGGGTTCGCGGCGCCTGCGGCGCTCGGGCTACCCGATGCTTCCAGAAGCGCGACGCGGGTCTCCCCACGGTCGACGCTGACCAGCAGTTGCTTCTTCATGAGTGAAGGGTCCTTTGCTCAGAATGGGAGCCCCCGGCGTTTGGTTGCAGCAGCGAAGCGCCCTTGCGCATAGATCGACTGCAGCAGGCCGATGGCCAAAAGCGTGGCGAGCACCGAGCTGCCGCCGTATGAGAACAGCGGCAGTGGGATCCCGGTGATGGGCATGATCCCCACGTTCATGCCGACGTTGATGAAGACCTGAAACAGGAGCATGGCCACGACGCCCCCGGCGATCAGCGCGCCGTAGAGGTTCTTGGCCATGGTGAGAATCCGCAGACCGCGCCAGACGAGCAGCGCGTACAGCGAGAGGAGCAGGCCGGCACCGGCAAATCCCCAGCGCTCGCCAACGACGGCGAACGCGAAGTCCGTCCGTTCCTCGGGGATGAAGTTCAAGGTCGCCTGCGTCGCCAGCTCGCCGCGGCCGGTCTTCTGGCCCGAGCCGATCGCGATGCGCGACTGGTTCTGCTGATAGCCGGCGTCGCCGGAGACGTCCGACGGCGACAGAAACGACGTCAGGCGCGAGGACTGCTCGGGCGTCAGCACGGTCACTCCGACCGCCGGTGCCGCCGACAGCACGAGCGCGATCGAGACGACGCCGAGCGTGATGAGGCCGGCGAAGTGCCGCCAGCTCACCCCCGCGACGAACAGCGCGGCGAAGAGGATCGCGATGTAGACCAGGCCCGAGCCGAGGTCCGAGACCATGACGAACATCGCCGGCACCATCCCGATGAGCACGAGCCGCGCCGTCGTGTCGCGCTCGCCCAGGCGCCGCGCGTGGTCGACCACGAAGGCGGCGAGCGCGACGATCAGCAGCACCTTGCCGAGCTCGGAGGCCTGCACCTCGAAGAAGGGCAGCTGGATCGCGCGCCGCGAGCCACGCGTCACGCCACCGAAGACGGCGACGAGCAGCAGGCCGGCCATCATCAGCCCGTAGATGCCGTATTTCAGCTCGCGAAAGCGCGAGTAGTCGATCCGGCTCAGGACGATCGCCAGCAGCGTGCCGATGGCGAAGAACACGCCCTGTCGCGTTACGTAGTAGTGCGGATCGCCCGGAACGTCTTGGCTCGTGGATGCGTTGAGGGTAACGAGCGAGGCGGCCATGAGGCCGATCGCGGCCAGCGCGAGCAGCGGATCGAAGGGCAGGCGCAGGCCGGCGGGCAGGCGCGACGCGGCCGGCTCGTTCATCGCGTGGAGTCCTCGCCGCGTGCGCAGCCGGCCTGCTGCTCGTAGAACTTCGCGAGCATCCGGCAGGCGATCGGCGCTGCCGTCGCGGCCCCGAAGCCGCCCTCCTCGACCGTGACCGCCACCACGATCGGCCGCTTCGGATCGGGCACGTAGGCGACGTACCACGACTGGTCGGCCTTCGGCTGGCGCTCGGCGGTGCCCGTCTTTCCGTGCACCGGATACGCGCCGTGGTTCCAGCCGGCGAAGACGTCGGCCGACGTGCCGCCGGGGGCGCTCGCGGCAAGGTGCAGCCCGCGCGCGACCGCCTGGCGGTCCGCCTCGTCGATGTCGACGCGGCGCGCGGGGTCGCGCTCGATGCGCTGCACGAGCTCGCCGTTGGCGCGCAGGATCTCCAGGCCGAGGTGCGGCACGACGATCTTGCCCTTGTTGGCGATCGCGGCGTAGGAGACGGCGAGCTGCAGCGGCGTGGCCTGTAGATCGCCCTGGCCGATGGCGAGGTTCACCGTGTCGCCGAGGTTGTAGTCGCGCAGGTCGGAGATCCCGCAGCCCTCGGCGCCCGCCGCGAAGACGTTGACCGTCAGCGAGATGCCCTTCTCCTTGCGGCAGTCGCGCTCGATCTGGTTGATGTCCTCGCGCCACTGCTTGTCGGGGATGACGCCGTCGTCCTCGCCGGGCAGGTCGATGCCGGTCGCCCGGCCGAAGCCCAGCTTCCGCGCGTAGCGCTGGATGACGTGGTCGTCGCCGGGGCTGTAGAACGCGCTCATCCCGAGCCTGTAGAAGTAGACGTCGGAGGAGACCTGGATCGCCCGCGCGAGGTCGACGGGCCCGTACTTGGCGTCGCGGGCGTTGCAGCGCTCGGCGTCGCCGACCGTGATGCAACCGGTGTCGTTGATCGTCGTACCCGGCGTGATGAGCCCCTTCTCCAGGCCCGCGAGCGCGGTGATCGCCTTGAACGTCGAACCGGTCGGGTACTGGCCGGCGATCGCGCGGTTGAAGAGCGGCTTACCGGTGTCCTCGCCGGTCAATGCCTCGTAGCGCTCCTGCGTGAACGGCTTGGTCAGGACGGCGGGATCGAAGGTCGGATGCGAGGCCATCGCCAGGATCGCGCCGTCGCGCGGGTCCAGCGCGATCGCCGCCCCCGGCCGGCCCCCGCCGATCTCGGCCAGCCTCGTCTGCGTCGTCCGCTGCAGGCCGAGGTCCAGCGAGAGGCGCAGGCGCTGGCCGGCGATCGGCTCGTCGTTCTTCAGGCGCGGGTTGGGGGCCGGGCGCCCGAACGCGTCGACCTGGATGCGCTGCTTGCCGTCGACGCCGCGCAGATAGCGGTCGTAGGCGCGCTCCAGGCCGTCCTTGCCGATGATCGTCCCCGCCGCGACGCCACGGAAGCGCGGATCCTTCTTCTCCTTGGGGCTGATCTCGCCGATCGTGCCCAGGATCTGCGCCGCCAACGAGTCGTTGGGGTAGTCGCGCACGTAGGTCTGGTCGACCGTCACGCCGGAAAAGAGCTCGGGGCGCTCGGAGATGAACGCCAGCGTCGACAACGGCACATCGGTCTTCAGGCGCACGTTGGAGTACGGCACGAGCACCAGCGAGCGCACGACGCGCCGATGGATCTCGCTCCCGGGCAGGTTCAGGACACGCGCGAGGCGCTGATAGCGCGCGCGCAACTCTGCCGTCGGGGTCCGCGGGATCGGGATCGGGTCGCCGCGCTGGCCCTTGGGCTTGGCGGCGCGCTGGTTGACGTCGAAGGCCCATTTGGCCGCCAGCTCGCGCTCCTCCTCGGGGAGCTTCGCGGGGTCGAGCTCGACGACGACGGCCACCTTGTTCGCCACGATCGTCTTGCCGCTGCGGTCGACGATCTTGCCGCGCGGCGCCTGGATGCTCACCTCGCGCACGCGGTTTACTGTCGCCTGCGCGAGGAACTTGTCGCCCGACAGCACCTGCAGGTACCACAGGCGGAAGAAGACGATCGCGAAGAGCGCGAACGCGACGCCGCCGAGGATCGCCACGCGCAACGCGAGCTGCGGCGTGATCGGGGCGCGGCGATCGCCGGAGGACTCCATCATCAGCGCCGGACCTCCGGGCCGCGAGAGAGCGGGCTCAGGCCGCCGGTCGTGTAGGCGCGGCGGCGCCGGCGGCGCCGGTCGTCGGGCATCGCGGGCTGCAACCAGCGGCGCACGAGCGCGTAGAGCGGCAGCGCCAGCAGCGTGTTGACGACGAGCGTCGCGAGCAGCTGGCGGATGAGCGCCCACGAGACCGGCGCGTCGACGCCGAGCAGGAACTGCAGGAGCGCGAAGCCCGCGCCGAAGGCGAGCGTCGCGGCGGCGCCGACCGCGAGCGGGACGAGCGTCCCCTCGGGATCGCGCGCCTCGCGCAGGCGCCCGGCGCCGTAGCCGACGGCCAGCAGCACGAGCGAGGAGACGCCGAGCGTCTGCAGCGCGACGACGTCGGCGAACAGCCCGACGCCGAAGCCGAAGACACCGCCCGCCAGCGAGCCGCACAGCAGCCCGACGGCCATCACGAGCAGCGGCGACAGGTCGGCGTTGGCGCCGGCGATCGGCAGCTGCGACACCGCCGCCGTCTGCACGACGACGCCGAGCATGCCGAGGGCGGCGAGGCGCAGGAGCAGTTGCGGCGTCAGCGCGATCACGAGTCGGGCCCGCGCGGTCGCGTGAGGATCTGCACGAAGTCGAGGCTGCGCACGTCGGCGTACGGGCGCAGGTGGATCTCCTGTGTGTCTGTGCCCTCGTGGACGATCCGCGTGACCTCGCCGATGGGCAGGCCGACGGGGTAGCGCGACGCCGCGTGGTCCTCGGGCTCGGTGCCGCGCGTCACGACGCGGTCGCCCACGCGGATGCGCGCGTTGGGCTGCGTGAAGTTCATGACGAGGTCGGTCGGATTGCCGGCGCTCGCGGGCTCGACGATGCCGAACTCCTGACGGCGACCTGCGCGCGCTGGGACCTTCGTCGAGGCGTCGGTGATGAGCGTCACCTGTGCCGAGCCGCCGAAGACCTCCGTCACGCGGCCCACCAGAGCTTCCTCGTTGATGACCGGATGGCCCACTTTCACGCCGTCGTCGGATCCCTTGTCGACGCGGATCGTGGCGTACCAGACGGTCGGCGACTGGAAGATGACGCGGCCGGTCTTCGGGCCGAGCTTGTCGAGGCCGAGCGCCCCGTTGAGCTGGAAGAGCTTGCTGAGGCGGTCGTAGTCGGCGTTGCGCGCCTCGCTCTGGGCCACCTCCGTGCGCAGGCGGTCGCGCTCGCGACGCAGCTCCTCGACCTGACCCTTGGCCGCGATCGTGTCGCCGAACCAGCCGAACAGGTCGCGGACGGGCTTCAACGCCCGGCTGGCGCCCTCCTGGACGGGACTGAGCACCTCGCTCGTGCCACGCTGCACCGAGTGCAGCGCGCCACTGCCCGATTCACCGAAGTACGCGGTGAGCAGGATCAGCGAGCAGGCGACGAGCAGTCCGAGAACTGCCCGGCGCCGACGGACTGTCTTGTCATACACGTGGGCGTTGACTCCAAGGGGTGTTAGTAGCGGCGACGGCGGTTCTTCGAGTTACCGCGGTTCGTGCGGTGGATGACCTCGAACTCCTCCAGCGAGCGGCCCGAGCCGACGGCGACGCACGTCAGCGGCGACTCGGCGAGGTGGCAGGGCATCTGGGTCTCCTCGCGCAGGCGCTCGTCGAGCCCCTGCAGCAGCGAGCCCCCGCCGGCGAGCATGATCCCGCGATCCATGATGTCCGAGGACAGCTCGGGCGGCGTGCGGTCGAGCG
>JAHWJM010000014.1 GCA_019348435.1 Actinomycetota bacterium | reverse complement strand
CGGTAGGCGAACGCGTGCTTGGTGAGATCGTCGTAGATGCACAGCGCGGCTCCGCCCTCGTAGAGGAAGTACTCGGCCATCGCGGCGCCCGCGTACGGCGCGATGAACTTGATCGGCGCGGCTTCGTCGGCGCCCGCAGCGACGATGATCGTGTTCTCCATCGCGCCGGCCTCCGACAACGTCTCGGCGAGCGCGACGACCGTCGCCATCCGCTGGCCGATCGCAACGTACACCGAGATCACGCCGGACTTGCGGTTGTTGATGATCGTGTCGATCGCGATCGCCGTCTTGCCCGTCTGGCGGTCGCCGATGATCAGCTCGCGCTGGCCGCGGCCGATCGGGATCATCGCGTCGATCGCCTTGATTCCAGTCTGCAGCGGCTCGATCACGGGCTGGCGCTCGACGACGCCGGGGGCCTTGAACTCGGCCGGGCGCTTGGTCTCCGTGTTGATGTCGCCCTTGCCGTCCAGCGGCTGGCCGAGCGGGTCGACGATCCGCCCGAGCAACGCCTCGCCGACCGGGATCTCGAGCAGACTGCCGGTGCGCTTGACCGCGTCGCCCTCGACGATCTTCGCCCAGTCGCCGAACAGCACGACGCCGACGTTGTCGGACTCGAGGTTCAGCGCGAGCCCCGTGACGCCATGCGGCAGCTCGAGCATCTCGAACGACATCGCGTTCTCGAGGCCGTGGACGCGCGCGATGCCGTCGCCCACGGACAGGACCGTGCCGACCTCGGTCAGCGAGGCCGAGTCTTCGTCCAGCCCCTCGATGCGGCTCTTGAGGATGGAGGTGATCTCATCTGGCTTGATCTTCATGGAGGTCGTGTCAGCTCCTTGGTGCTCGCGTGGTGGCGTCAGGCGCCGCGGGCGACGTGCTTTCTGAGGTTGTCGAGGCGGTTGCGGATCGAGGCGTCGAGGATCGAGTTTCCGACCCGCAGCACGATGCCGCCGAGGATGTCGGGGTCCACGTCAGCGGTCAGCTCGATCTTCTGCCCGGTGTCCTTGGAGATGCGGTCGCCAATCTGCTTGACGGTGGCCCCGTCGAGCTCTGTGGCGGTGGAGATCTGGACGGGCAGGATCTTGTTCTCCTGCTCCCAGAGCCCGTCGTAGTAGCTACGGATGCGAAAGACCGCCGGCATGCGGTGCTTCTCGATGAGCAGCTCGAGGAAGTTGACGAGCGTCTCGTCGGCGCCCTCCAGCGTCTTCTCGAGGCCTTCCTTCTTCTCGGACGTCGAGAAGTAGGGCGAGAAGAAGAACACCGCGAGGTCGCGGTTGTCCTGCAGCGCGTCTGCGAACTGCCCGAGCTGCTCGCGGATCTCGTCGAGCTTGTCCTGCTCCTGGGCGACCGCGAAGAGCGACCGGCCGTAGACCTCGCCGATCTCCTCCATCAGTTCTTCGAGCTCCCCTCGCCGGCGAGGGCGGTGAAGTCGAGCTCGCTGAGCGCCTCTTCGACGAGGCGCTTCTGGTCGTCCTCGTCGAGCGTCTTGCGCGTGATCTTCTCCGTCGCGAGGATCGTCAGGTCGGCGACCTCGTTGCGGATGTCCTGGATCGCGCGGCGCGTTTCGGCCTCGATCTCGCGCTTGGTCGCCTCGAGCATCTCCTCGCGCTTCTCCTTGCCGGCCTCGACCGCCGCTGCTTCGGTCTTCTCCGCCGCCTTGCGGGCGCGGGTGAGGATCGTCTCGGCCTGCTCGCGGGCCTCGGAGAGGCGCTCGCGGTACTCCGCCAGCAGCTCCTCGGCCTCGGCGCGGGTCTGCACGGCGGCGTCGATCGACTCCTCGATCGCGCGCTGGCGCTTGTCCAGCATCTCCTGGATGCGCGGGAACACGACCTTCTTGAGGACGTACAGGGAGATCGTGAAGACGAGCAGCGTCCAGATCATCAGCCCGATGTTCGGGGAGACGAGGAACGACCCGCCCTCCTCCTTGGGAGCGCCCCCCTCGGCGGCGAGCGGTAGTCCGGTGATCAAGCTGATGAGGTCCATCGGTATCTAGAGGAAGAAGGCGATGAGACCGCCGACGAGGCCGTAGAAGAAGCAGGCCTCCGTGAGCGCGAATCCGAGCCACTGGATCCCCGTCAACTCGCCCCGGAGCTCCGGCTGGCGTGCGACGGCCTGGATCATCGACCCGAAGATCGTGCCGATGCCGATACCGGCGCCGACGGCGCCGAGTCCGACGCCCACGCCGAAGGCGATCGCGCGGCCGGCCTTCTCGCCCATTGCTGCGGGGTCCTGGCCTCCCGCCTGTGCGATGACGGTGATCAAGAGATCCGGATCGATCATGGGGTGTTCAAGCTCCTTCGTACTAGTGGTGTGCGGAGACGGCGCTACCCAGGTAGATGCACGTCAGGATGGCGAAGATGAACGCCTGCAACGTGGCGATCAGCGTCACCTCGAACAGGAAGATGGCGACCCCGAAGGGCAGCGTGAACCAGGCCAGGAGCTCCAGGCCGAGCAGCACCGCGAGACCGCCGGACATGAACTGGATGAGCATGTGGCCGGCCAGCAGGTTGGCGAACAGTCGGACCGTCAGCGAGATCAGCCGCAGGAAGTGCGAGAGGATCTCGAGCGGGAAGATCATGATCAGGATCGGGCCCTTGACGCCCGGCGGGATCATGCTCTTCGTGTAGCCCCACACGCCCTGCGCACGAACGCCTTCGACGTTGTAGGCGATGAAGACGATGAGCGCCAGGACCAGCGGGATCGAGACGTTGGCCGTGGCGGCGTAGATCTGGAACGCCGGGACGGCCAGGCCGAAGACGTTGAACGTGTGCTCGGTGTTCACCGGCAGCGGCAGGTACCCGAGCATGTTCGAGAACCAGATGAAGACGAACAGCGTGATGACGAGCGGAAACCACTTGCGCGCCATGTCGTCGTCCATGTTGTCCTTGACGAGCTTGTCCTTCATCCCGCGGTAGAGCCATTCGATGGCGGTCTGCCAGCGGTTCGGGTGCGCCTGCATCCGCTTGGAGACATAGAGCATCGTCCCGAGCGTCAAGGCCGTCGTGATGAGCAGGTACAGGACGCCCTTGTTGAAGTCCAGCGGGCCCGGAAGAGCGAACCACGTGTCGAGCTTGAACTCGTTCTGGGGCAGGAACTCCTCGTTGTCGGTCCGCTTGGCCCCGAACAGCATCGCGATCACGACGAAGCCCAGGATGTACACCCCGCCGATCCCGAATACCAGCTTACGGCGTGTGCTCATCCGGTGATCCTCCTTGCCTGTGTCCTGTGCACGAGCGCCTTACGGACGAAGTAGACGGAGAAGGCGCCGAAGATCACGAGCGCGGCGGTGAGGCCGTCGGGTCGCGACGCGGTCACGCCGACGATCATGATCGCGCAGGCAAGGATCCACACGCGGGCCAGCGAGGACGCCACGCCGAGCCCGAGGCGACGCCGCAAGTCGCGCTCGGTGGCGAGCCGCTTGTCGACGGCGTCCGAGGCGATGCGCAGCACGATCCAGGCCGTCGCGCCCACGAGGTATCCGAGCGCCGGTGCGCCGACCGCCAGGGCCGGGGCAGCCACGAGCAGTACCAGGACGATGTCGAGGTAGAGCAGTGCGCCGGATCCGCGTCCGCGCTCGGTTCGCGCGGAAGCGGCGCTTATCGACAAGGAATATCCCTCCGAAAGCTGGGTACAGACAGCCCGCGACCGTCCCCACCAGAGTCCGGTGCGAGGGCAGGGCGGGAGGGGTTCACGGGCGAGGCCATGCGAGGGGCAGCACCCTACACGGGCGCGCCCGTGAGCGGATCGCGACCAGACGTGCGGGTGACGCAGCCCACGATAGCCGACCTCGCGACTTTGTAACCGCTTCGTGACAGGCGGTACGACATCGTGCCGCGGGCGCGCGATCGTCGCCGGCTGAGCACCGGCGTAGCATCGGCTCGGTGGACACCCCAACCGCCCACGACCACTCGCACCACGGGCACGAGCATGCCCACGATCACTCCGGCGCCGGGCACGCGCACGCGCCCTCGGCGGGCGCCGACCGGCGGTGGCTCGCGGTCGCGCTCGCGCTCATCGTCGGCTTCATGGCGGTCGAGGTCGTCGCGGGGCTGCTCGCCGGCTCGCTGGCGCTGCTGTCGGACGCGGCGCACATGCTCACCGACGCTGCCGCGATCGGGCTGGCGCTGTTCGCGGCCGGCCTCGCAGCACGCCCCGCGCGCGGGTCGTACACCTTCGGCTTCGGGCGCGCGGAGATCGTCTCGGCGCAGATCAACGGCGCCGCGTTGTTCGTCCTGGCCGGTGTCATCGCCGTCGAGGGTGTGCGGCGGCTGGGCACGCCGCCGGACGTCGACGGCCCGGTCGTCGTGGCCGTCGGTGCCGCCGGGGCGTTCGTCAACGTGGCGGCCTTCTGGGCGCTCTCGCGCGCCGAGCGCCAGAGCCTGAACGTCGCGGGCGCCCGCGCGCACGTGCTCGCGGATCTGTACGGCTCCGTCGCGGCGATCAGCGCGGGGTCGATCATTGCGTTCGGCGGGCCGGCCGAGGTCGACGCGGTGGCGGCCCTCACGGTCGCGGCGCTGATGCTGCGCTCGGGCTGGTCGCTGTTGCGCGCGTCGACGCGCGTCCTGCTGGAGGCGGCGCCCGCCGGGATGGATCCCGACGAGATCGGCCGCACGCTCGCGGCGATGCCCGGCATCGTCGAGATCCACGACCTGCACGTGTGGGAGGTGACGTCGGGCTTCGTCGCCCTCGCCGCCCACGTCGTCGTCGCGCCGGACGACGACTGCCACCTGCGCCGCCGCGAGCTCCAAACGGTCCTCCACGAACGGTTCGGGATCCGCCACACGACGCTGCAGGTCGATCACGAGTCCTGGCAGCCGCTCGTCCAGATCGAGCCGCGGTAGCGCTCGAGGGGCACCGCGCTCGTGGTGCCCGATGGTCCCGGCGCCGCAGAACGGTGGCAACCCCGTGGCGCGGCTGCACCAGCGCTACAGAGCAGAAGCGCCGATCACCTCCTGCCACCAAGCCCGCTCGGCGTCCGTCTTCGCCGTCCGCAGCCGCCGCCGCGCGTGCCACTGCACCTGGTCGCGGGAGCCGACGAGCACGTGCGGCCCGGTGACGGCGTACCGCCCGTCCGCGAGGACGACGAGCGCGCCGGGCACGTCCCAGCGCGTGTTCAGCCGCTCGATGACGTCGAGGCCGAGGACGCTGTCGGGCGCGTCCGGATCGCCATCCTCGTCCGTCCACGGCCGGGTCGTGAAGATCGGTGCGCCCATGGCGGGTGAGCGTGGCGGCCTCGGCGCCGGCCCGACCGGCCCGGTACGCCAGCGCTGGCGCGCCTCCTCGATCGCCGCCAGCGCGCCCTGGCGCGCGACGATGTAGAGCCGGTCGCCCGCCTCCAGCCGCGTCGAGCCGCGCGGCGGCAGCGCCTCGTCGCCGCGTACGAGGACGTTGACGAGCGCCTCGCGCGGCAGGCCGAGATCGCGCACGCGTACGCCGATCACCGCGTCGCCCTCGCCGATCTCGACCTCGACGACGTCGGCGCCGAGCTGGCGGATCGAGCCGACCTCGACGAGCGGGGCGGGCAGCGCCGGGTCCTGCGTCGTCGCACCGAGCCACTTGGCGAGCGGCTCGAACGACGCCCCCTGCACGAGCGTCGAGACGAGCACGGCGAAGAACGCGATGTTGAAGAACGTCAGGCTGCCGGGCACTCCCGCGATCACCGGGAAGGTGGCCAGCACGACCGGCACGGCGCCGCGCAGACCGGCCCATCCCAGCACGAGCCGGTCGCTGTAGCCCAAGGGGGCGAAGGCCGTCGCGACCGTCACGGCCAGCGGCCGCGCGACGAAGACGAGCACGAGCGCGATCAGCGTTCCCTGCCACACGAAGTCGACGAGCTGATGGGGGAAGACGAGCAGGCCGAGGGCGAGGAACATCGCCAGCTGCGCGACCCAGGCGACGCCGTCGTGGAAGGCGTGCACGGTCTGTCGCGCGGGCAGCTGGGCGGACCCCATCGACAGGCCCGCGAGGTAGACGGCGAGAAAGCCCGAGCCGTGTAGAACGTCCGCGGATCCGTAGGCGACCGCGACGACCGCCAGCGACGCGACGGGGTACAGCCCGCCGGTTGCGAGCTTTGCGCGGCGGAAGGCCTGCACCGCCAGCCATCCGACGGCGGCGCCGGCGACGAAGCCGATGCCGAGCTGCTGGACGAACAGCAGCGCCATGTCGAGGATCCCGTAGCCCGGGTGCAGGATCCACTCGATGAAGCCGAGCACGAGCAGCACGGCGATCGGGTCGTTCATCCCGGCCTCGCCCTCGAGCGTCCGCGCGAGGCGCCGCTTGAGCGTCGAGTCGCGCAGCAGCGCGAAGATCGCCGCGCCGTCCGTCGCGGACACGGTCGCGCCGACGAGCAGCCCCTGCAGCAGCGTGAAGTCCAGCAGCCAGTACGCGGCCAGCCCCGTCACGAGCGCGGTGACGAGCGTGCCCAGCGTGGCGAGGCTGACCGCCGAGCCGAGCACGGGGCGGATCTCGGAGTAGCCCGCGGCGAGACCGCCCTCGAAGAGGATCAGCGACAGGGCCACCACGCCGATGAAGCGCGCGAGCTCGTAGTCGGTGAACGAGATCAGCCCGAGTCCGTCGGACCCGACGAGCATGCCGACGCCGAGAAACAGGACGAGGCCCGGGATCCGCAACCGCCCGGCGAGCAGTGAGGCGGCGAGGCCGAGCGCGAGCAGGAGGCCCGCGACCAGGATCAGGCTTCCCTCGTGTCCCATCCGGCGCGATCTTGCTACAGCCGGTCGAGTCGGCGCAGTACGCCGCTGCTCAGGGCGCCGAAGGCGGTACGGGAGCGCTCGCGCAGACGTTGCGGTCGTCCTGCGCCGCGCGGCGAAACTGCTCGAGGTTGGCGGCGTTTCGAATCATGAACTGGTCGGGTTGTGACCCCGCGATCTCGCGCCCGGCGACGAACGCGAGGTACGGTGGCCCGGAGTACGTCGAGCCGGCGGGGCAGCGCCGGATGGCGGCGGCGACGCGCGCCACCTCGGCGTCCGACAGGACGCGGCCCGGCCCCGACGCCGCCAGTGGACGGGTGAACAGGGACGGATGGTCCGGCGCGACGAGCAGCGACGCCGCCTGGGCGACGAGCAGCGCGACGGCCGCCGTGGCGGCAAGCGCGCGCCCGCGCCATGCGCCGGCACCGCTCGCTCGCGCACGATCGCCCAGCAGCGCAGCGATGCCGCAGGCCGCCAGGCACAGCAGCGGCGGCTCGGCCACGACGACGACGGTCAGGTAGCTGCCGTGCTTGAGCAGCGTGGCGAGCAGCAGCAGCGATCCGAGCGAGGCCGCCAGCAGGCTGCGCGCGAGGTCGTAGTCGGCGATGACCGCGCGGCGCGGCCAGGCCAGGGCCGCCAGGACGAGCAGCCCGGCGAGGTTCCAGCCGGCCTGTACCCAGAGGCCGCCGACATAGGTCAGCGCCGCGCGGCCGGTCTGCGCCTGCGCGACGACGACGTTTGACCACAGCGGCTCGCCGAAGATGAGCAGGAAGGTGAGCGCGAGGACCACGGCGGCGGCGGCGAAGGCCGACAGCGCGCGGCGCCGCTCGCGCGTCGCGAGGACGATCGCCAGCGCCGGCAGCGCGATCGCGACCTTCAACGAGGCCGCGAGCGCTGCGAGGATGCCTGCCGCGACCGCGCCGCCGCGCCGGCCGGCCGCCAGCGCGGCGGCCATGACCAGCGGCGCCGCGACGGTCTCCGGCAGCAACTGGGCGTGCTCGCGCAGTGCCCACGGGGTGACGAGGGACGCCAGCGCAGCCGCCAGGGCGAGGCCGCGCCGGCGCGTCAGCCGCCAGACGGCGACGAGCACGAGCAGCGACGTCGCCGCCTCACACAGCGCCATGAGCACCCGGATCGCCGCGGGCGAGTCGCTGAGCGCCAGCGCGGCGGCGCCGAGCAGGTACAGCGGCGGCGGCTGGGCCGCCGCGAAGTCGCGGTAGAGCGCCTGGCCTTCGAGCAACTGGCGCGCGCTGAGCGAGTAGACGCCGTCGGAGTACTCCCAGTAGCTCTGGCCCTGCCACGCCGCGAGCGCGACGAGCGCCGCACCGGCCAGCACGAGCCAGCCGCCCAGCAGCCGAGCGGTCATCGCAGGTGCTCGTCTCCCGCGCCCGCCGGCGCTACCGCGCGCGCGGCTTGCGGAAGCTCCGCAGCGGCCGCGGACCCAACCGCAGCACGCGCGAGAGCACGCGGAAGCCGGTGCGCTCGCGCCCGCCGGGAGTGATGAGCGCCGAGTCCCAGCTGTCCTTGCGCGACGACGAGTTCCAGTGGTAGAGGTAGACGCGCGTGATCTCGGGGTTGCGCGGCACGAGCTCGTCGAAGATGAAGCGCGTCACCCGGCCTGCGTGGCGGGGGCCCTCCGGGATCCTGGTGCGGCTGTTGTTGTCGCGCCGTACGAGCCCGCCGACCTCCGTCAGCCAGATCTCGGCGCCGCGGGTGGCCCGCACGAGCTGGCGCAGGCGCGACGTCCGGAAGCGGTTGGCCTCGACGTAGTTGTGCAGGCCCCACAGCCGCGGGGTGAAGCCCAGATGGCGCGAGAACTGGCGCACCCACTCGGCCATGTTGGGCATGTCGAGCACCTCGGGCGCGAGGATCGTGCAGGTGGGGCACGCGCGGCGCAGCTCGCGGTAGTAGGCGGCGGCGGTCTTCGGCCGGTGGCAGAGCGGCTCGCCGCAGTGGTTGGCCTCGTTCCACGTCGCGTAGGTCTTGACCCACGGATAGAGCTTGCGCAGGCGCAGAAACTCGCGCCGCATGCGCAGGGGCGTCGGCAGCGCGCGCCGGTGGCGCCCGCGCGAGTGCATGAAGGAGATGAGCGGCTCCACGCCGCTCTCCTTCGCGTGCGCCAGCCAGCTCTCGAGCTCAGCCGCCGAGCGGCGGTCTGTCAGCACGTCCCAGCCGACCGCCAGGCGCGCGTGCCTGATGCCGAGCGCCAGAAAGCGCGAGTCGAGGAACATGTTGGGCTTCTGGTCGGCGATCCCGATCTCGACGCCCGTCCACGGCGGGACGTCCATCGTGCCGGTCGCGCTCGCGGGGGTGGCCGTGCCCGTGACGACGAGCAGCGCCACGAGGAGGGCGAGACGGATCGGGCGCGCGCCTGTCACGCGAACGCCTCGGCATGGTGAAGGTGGCGGACGTGCATCGCGCAGAACGGTAGTGGGCGGCGCGCACCGCGAGTGCCGCCGGTCACTACGCTGCCGGGTGTGACCGACGTGCAGACGCTGTCGCGGCGACCGGAGGCGCCGACCGAGAAGCGCCAGGCGATCGAAGCCGCGGTCCTCACGGCGATGAAGGAGCTGCTTGCGGAGGGCATGCCGTACGCGGCGCTCAGCGTCGAGCGCATCGCCATCCGGGCGGGCATCTCGCGCACCGCGTTCTACTTCTACTTCGCCGACAAGCGCGAGCTGCTCATGCGCCTGGCCTCGGAGCTGTCGGACGAGTTCTACCGCGAGGCCGACGCATGGTGGTCGGGCGCCGGCGACGGGCCGGAGCAGCTTACGGCGGCGGTCGGGAACATCGCGGCGCTGTACCGCGCCCACGGGCCGCTCGTCTGCGCGATCGTCGAGGTGTCGGCCTATGACGAGGTGGTCGGCCCGTTCTGGCGCGCGCTCGTCGGTCGCTTCGTGCAGGCCAGCTCCCGGCGGATCGCCGCCGAGATCCAAGCCGGTCGCGCCGACGCGGGGCTCGTGCCGCACGCGGTCGCCTTCTCGCTCGTGTGGATGACCGAGCGCGCGCTGCACCAGATGGTCGCGCAGGACGACCCGGGCTGCGGCGACGAGCTCGAGAGCGCGCTCGCGCGGATCTGGACCGCCACCGTCTACGGCGCCTGAGGCCGCTACGACGAGCTCAGCCGCTCGAACTCCTCGGTCTCGTGACGTACCGCATCGAACTCGCCGGTGTTCAGGCGCTGCGCGACGTCGGTGTCGATCTCCTCCTCGCTCGCGTCCGGCTTCACCCGCCGCAGGCGGATCGTGTCCAGACGCTTGAACTTCAGGATCTCGAGCACGTAGACGAGATACACCGACGCGATCAGCGCCAGCACCCCCAGCAACCCCATCACGCTCGCCCACCCGGCGTTCAGGCGCCCGCTGTCGTCTGAGTAGGGAACGAAGCGCAGCGCGATCGCCAGACCGGCCAGCATCAGCGTCCATGCGTAGAGGTACAGGACGGTGCGCCGCGTCGAGAAGCCGATGCGGTCCATGCGGTGATGGAAGTGCTCGCGGTCGGCTCGGTAGACGGGCTTGCGGTACTTCAGGCGCTTGAGCACCACGAACGTCGTGTCCAGGAACGGGACGGCGAGAACCACCAGCGGGAGCACGAGCGCGATCAGCGACTGCGTCTTCAGCGTCCCCTCGACAGCGACGCAGGCGAGCAGAAGGCCGAGCAGGTTCGAGCCGCAGTCGCCCATGAAGACGGTCGCGGGGTGGAAGTTGTGGACGAGGAAGCCGGCCGCGGCGCCGGCGATGATCGCCGAGAGCACCGCGGCGTTCGCGCGCTCGAGGTCGAACGCGATCACGACGAACGCCGCCGCCGCGATCGCGCAGACGCCGGCAGCCAGGCCGTCGATGCCGTCGGAGAAGTTGACGACGTTCATGATCAGCACGATCCCCGCCACCGTCAGCGGGATCCCGAGGTCGCCGAGCTCGACGCGGCCCATCAGCGGCAGCGTGAAACTCTCCACCGCCACCCCGTCGAGCACCGGGATGAGCGCCGCGGTGATCTGTCCTGCGAGCTTGACCGGGGCGCTCAGCTCGAACACGTCGTCGAGCGCGCCGATGACGGTGATGACCGCCGCCCCCATGAGGATCGCGCCGAAGCGGCCATCGAGCGGCAGGAACGCCAGCGCGCCGGCGAGCACCCCGCCGAAGATCGCGACGCCGCCCAGGCGCGGCATCGGGCGGTCCGACAACCCGCGCGCGCGAGGCTCGTCGACGGCGCCGATGCGGTGCGCGAGGCGCTTGGTGATCGGCGTCAGGCAGACGACCACGAGCGCCGCGACAGCCACGGCCGCAACTGCGTCCCAGCTCGAAGGCGGCATCGCCGACAGCATCCCATCCTGGACGGCGGGCAGCCGCCACGCGTGCGAGACTGTCCGCCCGCCGGCGTGTCAGCCGGAAGATGCCGGTCGCGCCAGGATGGGCACACACGTCATGCGAATCTGGATCGACCTCACAGCACCAGCGCATCCCGTCGTCTTCCGGCCGCTCCTCGCGCGGCTGCGGGCACGGGGCCACGAGGTTCTCGTCACCGCGCGGGACTACGCGCAGACGCTCGACCTCTGCCGGCTGCACGGCATCGAGCCGACGGTCATCGGCACGCACGGCGGCGCCGGCATGCTGCGCAAGGCCGGCTCGCTCGCCTCGCGCACCGCACGGCTGCTGCGCCGCGTGCGCCGCTTCGGCCCCTCGCTGGCGGTCGCGCACGGGTCCAACGACCTCGCGCTCGTCGCGCGGATGCTCAACGTGGCGGCCTGCAACACGTTCGACTACGAGTGGGCCACGCTGCAGCACAACGTCGGCTGCCGGCTGGCGCGCCGCGTGCTCGTCCCGCAGGCGATCCCGCTCGCGCGCCTGAGCCGCTACGGCGTCACCGAGCAGACGCTGCGCCACTACCCGGGCATCAAGGAGGAGTACTACCTCGCCGACTTCGAGCCCGATCGCGCGCTGCTCGGCCGGCTCGGCGTCGACCCCCAGCGGACGGTCGTCGTCGTCCGGCCACCGCCCGACGTGTCGCTCTATCACCGCCGCTCCAACCCGCTGTACATGCAGGTCCTGCAGCACATCGGGCATGACGACGGCGTGCATGGCGTCGTCATCCCGCGCACCCAGGCGCAGCGCGACGCGCTGCGCCACATGGCGCTGCCGAGCGTGATCGTGCCCGAGGGGGCGATCGACGGCCAGAGCCTGATCGCGCTCGCCGACCTCGTGATCTCCGCCGGCGGCACGATGAACCGCGAGGCGGTCGCGCTGGGCACCCCCGTCTATACGACGTACGGCGGCCGACTGGGCGCGGTCGACGAGGCGCTCATCCGCGAGGGCCTGCTGCGCCCCGCGACCGACGTGCGAGCGATCGAGATCGTCAAGCACGAGCGCCGCCAGCCGACCGTCCGGCGCGACCCCGACGCGCTCGTCGACCTGATCCTCGAGGCGGCGTGAGCGCCCGGCTGCTGCGCACGCTGCCCGAGCCGCAGGGTCGCAGCGAACGGCGCCGCTCGGTCGAGCTCGAGTTCGGCCAGGACCTCGCGGCGCGCTACGCCGCGCTCGCCGATCCGACGCTGCGCCCGCGACCGGTCGACCGCCTCCTGCGCGCGCTCGACGTCGTGCTGGCGCTCGCGCTCCTGATCCCCGCCGCGCCCGTGCTGGCCGTCGCCGCCCTGGCGATCAAGCTCACGTCCGGCTCGCCGGTGCTGTATCGCGGCGCGCGCGTCGGGCGCGCCGGGCACACGTTCACGATGTACAAGCTGCGCACCCTGCGCCCCGACGCCGAGGATCGCCTCCGCGGCCTGCAGGACGTCGAGCTCGACCGGCTCACCGAGAGCGAGCACACGCGCGTCGGGCGGGTGCTGCGCGCGACACAGCTCGACGAGCTGCCCCAGCTCGTCAACGTGCTCCGCGGAGACATGTCGATCGTCGGACCGCGACCGATCCGGCCGGTGTTCTTCGAGGAGCTCGTCGTCGACATCCCCCAGTACTGGCAGCGCCTCGTCGTGCGCCCCGGCCTGACCGGCTTCGCGCAGCTGCGCATGCGCCGCGACACGACGTGGGCCGAGAAGCTCGCGCACGACCTCGAATACCTCGCGGACCGCTCCGTTCGCCTCTATCTGCGGATCGTGCTGGACACCGTCGCGCGCCTCGTGTCGCGCATGCGCGCCGAGGCCACGCGCACGGCGCTGCCGGAGAGCTGAGCCGTGTGCGGCATCTGCGGGCTTGCCGCACTCGACGGGGCGGCCGTCGACGCAGCGCCGCTGGACGCGATGAGCGCGGCGCTCGTGCACCGCGGTCCCGATGACGCCGGCTCGTTCGTCGACGGCCCGGTCGCTTTGGCCGCACGGCGGCTGTCGATCATCGACCTCGCCGGCGGCCACCAGCCGATCGCCTCCGAAGACGGGCGCGTGCACGCCGTGCAGAACGGCGAGATCCTCAACCACGCGGCGCTGCGCAGCGAGTTGCAGCGCAGCGGGCACCGCTTCGCGACGCGCTGTGACACCGAGGTGTTGGTGCACCTCTACGAGGAGCACGGCGAGGACATGCTGAGCAGGCTGCGCGGGATGTTCGCGATCGCGATCTGGGACGCCGGCGAGCGGCGGCTGCTGCTCGCCCGCGACCGCTTTGGGATCAAGCCGCTGTACTGGCGACAGGACGGCGGCGTGCTGAGCTTCGCGTCGGAGCTCAAGGCGCTGCGCGGCATGCCCGGCTTTCGCGGGAGGCTCGATCCCGACGCCGTCGAGGCGTACTTCGCGTTCAACAGCATCCCGTCGCCGATGACGATCTATCGCGACGTGCGCAAGCTCGCGCCCGGCACGCTGCTGTCCTGGAGCCCGGGCTCGCCCGTCGCGCTGCGCCGCTGGTGCCGGCCGTCCCCGGTGGCCGCCGGCGAGGTGCGGGGCGAGGACGAGCGCGAGCTGGCGGCCGAGCTCGGCGACCGCCTGCGCGACAGCGTGCGCGCCCACCTCGTCAGCGACGTGCCGGTCGGCGTCTGGCTGAGCGGCGGCGTCGACTCGGGGCTGCTCGCCGCGCTGGCGGCGCAGGAATCGGGCGAGCGCCTGCGGACGTTCTCGATCGGCTTCGAGGAACGCAGCTTCGACGAGCTCGACCGCGCGCGGAAGGTCGCGGCGCGGCTGGGCTCAGATCATCACGAGGCGATCCTCGGGCCGCAGTCGGCGGCGCTGCTGCCGCAGATCGCCGCCGCCTTCGACGAGCCCTACGCCGACAGCTCCGCGCTGCCCGCCGACGCCGTCTCGCGCCTGACGGCGCAGCACGTGAAGGTCGCGCTCAGCGGCGAGGGCGGCGACGAGCTGTTCGGCGGCTACCAGACCTACGCCGCCGATCTGCTGGCGCCGCGGCTGGCGCGCGTCGCGCGTGTTGCGCGGCCGGTCATCGAGCGCATCCCGAGCTCGTCGCGGCGCGTGAGCCTCGACTACAAGGCCCGGCGCTTCGTGCGCGCGGCCGGGTTGCCGCCGCTCGAGCGCCACCACGGCTGGAAGGAGATCCTCGCGCCGGGCGTCCGCGCGCGGCTGCTCGCCCCGCTGCACGACGGGCGCGCACCGGCGGACCCGGTCGACCTGCTGCGCCGCCGCTACGCGGAGACGGCGGGCGCCGAGCCGCTTGCCCGCCTGCAGGACGTCGACCTCGCGCCGTACCTCGCCGACGACCTGCTGACGAAGACCGACCGCATGAGCATGGCCCACTCGCTGGAGGTGCGCGTGCCGTTCCTCGACCCGCACGTCGCCGAACTGGCGCTGGCGCTGCCGACCGCCGCGAAAGTCCGCTTTCTCGCGAAGAAGCGACTGCTGCGCTCGGTCGCTTCGACGCTCCTGCCGCGCGAGGTCGCGCGCGGCCCCAAGCGCGGCTTCTCGATCCCGATGGCGGCGTGGCTGCGCGGGCCGCTGCTGCCGATGGCGCGCGACCTGCTCGCCCCGGCCGCGATTGCGCGCGCCGGAGTGCTCGATCCGGCGCCGGTCACCCGGCTGCTCGACGAGCACGTCGCGCGCCGCGACGACCACTCGCGCGCGCTGTGGGGAGTGCTCTGCTTCGTGCTCTGGCAGCAGGGAGATGGCCGATGAGGATCCTGCTCGTCACGCAGATGTGGCCGGGTCCTGGCGATCCGGACCTCGGCGTGTTCGTCTTCGACATCGCGCGCGAGCTGCGCGCGCTGGGGCATGCTGTGGAGGTCCGTGCGATCGACCGCCGCGGCGGCGGGCCGCTGAAGTACGCGCGCCTGAGCGGCGCGGCGGTGGCCGCTGCGCGGCGGTTTCGGCCGGACGTCGTCTTCGCGCACTTCCTGTTTCCGGCGGGCGCAGCGGGCGCCGCGGCCGCGGCCGTGGCGCGCGTGCCGCTCGTCGTCATGGCGCACGGGACCGATGTCGAGAACGCTCGCCGCTCGCGGGCGCTGGCGCGTGCGACGCGGGTGGTGACAGACCGCGCGGCGACCGTGATCTGCAACTCGCGCTGGCTGGCCAACCGCTTGGGGACAGTCCGCGCCGGGATCGCGATCATCGACTGCGGCGTGGATCTCGAGGTCTTCGCGCCCCGACCGGCGGATGCGGCGCGCGCGCGTGTGGGATGGGGCGGCGACGCACCCGCCTTTCTCGCCGTCGGATCGCTGATCGAGCGCAAGGCGGTCGTCGAGCTGGCGGATGCGTTCGAGCGGCTCGGGCGCGGCAGCCTGGCGTTCGTCGGCGACGGCCCGCTGCGCGCCCGGCTCGACGGGCGGCCCGGCGTGCACCTCGCGGGCCGGGTGCCCCACGCCGAGGTGGCCGACTGGATCGCGGCCTGCGACGTGCTCTGCCAGCCGTCGCTCGCCGAGCCCTTCGGCCAAGCGGCGCTCGAGGGGATGGCGATGGAGCGCAGCGTGGTGGCGACGACGGAAGGCGGCCCGCCGGAGTTCGTGACGCCCGCGGCCGGCGTGCTCGTCTCACCCGGTGATGCGGCAGCGCTGACGGACGCGCTGGCGCAGGCCGCGATGTTGCCGTCGCCGAATCCGGCGGCACGGGCGGCGGCCGCCGAGCACGACGTCCGGCGTCAGGCCGCGCGGATGGCGGCCGTGCTCGAGCGGGCAGTGCAGGGCGGGCGGGGCGCGCGGACGCCGCTGACCCGCCGCGAGGTGCTGCTCAGTCGCCTTCGATGAGCCCGACGCGGCGCGCATGGCGACCGCCCTCGAACTCGCCCTCGATGAACGCCTGCACGATCGCATCGGCGGTGGGACGGTCGATGCGGCGGCCTGACAGCGTCACGACGTTCACGTCGTTGTGGGCGCGCGAGAGCTGCACCTCCTCGGGATCGTGGGCGTTGACCGCGCGCACACCCGGCACCTTGTTGGCGACGATCGAGACGCCGACCCCGGAGCCGCACACGAGCACCCCGCGCTCGGCGTCGCCGTCGGCGACGAGCTGCGCCGCGGGTCGTGCGTAGGTCGGGTAGTCGGTCGAGTCGTCGGTCTCGGGGCCGACGTCGACGACATCGTGGCCGGCGCTCTGAAGCTGCGCCTTGACGTGCTCCTTGAGCTCGAAGCCTGCATGATCTGAAGCGATTGCGATGCGCATGGCTGCCATGGTATTGCGCGCATGGCCGACGTCCGCACCGCCCACACCGCATACCTCGAGCCGTCGGTGCTGCGCGAAGCGCGGGCCCTGCTCGACGACGTGTTCGCGGGCGAGATGACCGCCGCCGACTGGGAGCACGCGCTCGGCGGCATCCACGCGCTGGCGTGGGAGGACGGCGCGCTCATCGGCCACGCCTCGGTGGTCCAGCGGCGGCTGTGGGCGCGCGGTCGCGTGCTGCGGACGGGGTACGTCGAGGGCGTCGGCGTGCGCGCCGACCGCCGCGGACGCGGTGTCGGCGCCGCGCTGATGGACGAGCTGGAGAAGGTCATCCGCGGGGCGTACGAGCTCGGCGCGCTCGGCACGACCGAGCTCGCGCGCGACTTCTACGAGGCGCGCGGCTGGCAGCTGTGGCAGGGGCCGTCGTCGGCGCTGACGCCGCGCGGGGTCGAGCGGACGCCGGACGCCGACGGCGCGATCTACGTGCTGGCGCTGTCCGTGGAGCTTGACCTGACGGGCGAGATCGCGTGCGACTGGCGCGCCGGAGACGTCTGGTAGCGCACTGCCGTCATTCGTCGGCGGAGTCACGGACCCCCCGCTTGGGGCGAGATCGACAGTGATCGGCGAGTCGCGGCATGGGCCGGCTGCCGCACGTCCATATCCCGATCATGACGCGCCGAGTGCGCATATCGCACCGCGCGCGTCACGACGCGTCCACGAGCGCCAAGCAGACGCT